>NZ_JBSFRU010000168.1:0-13177 GCF_053589395.1 Nocardia sp. NPDC003345 | reverse complement strand
GGTCAAGCCATTTTCGGACAACGGCGCGCCGCTACAGCGGGATCCACCCGTTGTCGTCGGCCGGGGCGCCCAGTTCGCGCCGCTCGGCCGGACGCAGCTGCCCCCGGTTCATATCACTGATCAGGTCCGCCACCGGATGCGAATCGCTGTAGTGATAGCCCTGCGCCAGCGCGAATCCCAGCTCGGTCAGCACCGCGGCCTGATGTTCGGTTTCGACACCCTCGGCGATCACCTGCAGATCCAGCGATTTGCTCAATGCCGCGATCACGCCCAGCAGCGGCGGCGCCGGCGAATCGGACCGGATCGCCGCCACGAACGACTGGTCCACCTTGATGATGTCGCTGGGCAGTGTCGCCAGCCGGCTCAGCGAGGAATAGCCGGTGCCGAAATCGTCGATGGCTATCCGGACACCGCGATCGCGCAATGTATGCAGATTCGCGATGGCCGTATCCGATTCGGCCGCCAGTTCGGTCTCGGTCACCTCGAGCACGAGCTGGCCGGCCGGCCATCCGGTGCTCTCCAGAATTCCCGCGACCTTGTCCGCGTAGCCCGTCTCCGCCAGTTCCAGACCACTCACGTTCACGTTCAGGGTGAGGTCCAGCGCGGCGAAGGTGTCCTGCAACTGCGCGGCGTCGGCACAGGCCCGGCGCAGGACCAGTTCGTCCAGATCGGCGATGAGGTCGTACTCCTCGGCCACCCGGATCAGTCCCTCGGTGGTGACATCCGGCTGCGCGCTGGAGGACCAGCGCAGCAACGCCTCCACCCCGACCGCCTTGTCGCCGCCGTCGCCGAGACTCACGATCGGCTGATAGTGCACATCGAGGTTGCCGTTGTCGATCGCCTCACGCAGTTCCACCGCCAGCGGGGTGCGATGTCCCGATTCGAGGACGGTCCGGTTCCGGCCGGACTGCTTGGCCCGGTACAGACCCACATCGGCGCGGCTGACCAGCAGCGAGGCCGATTCGCCCGGCTGCCAGGAGGTGACCCCCGCCGAACACCCGGTACTGACCGCGGCGCGCAACTGTTCGGTCAGCAGAATGGCGGCCTGTTCGGTGGTACCGGGCAGCAGCGCCGCGAAGACGTCGCCGCCGTAGCGGGCCAGCCGCTGCCCCGGGCCGAGGAGACCGGCCCAGGTATCGGCGACCCGCTGCAACACCGCGTCGCCGGCGCGGTGCCCCAGATGATCGTTGACCTTCTGGAAGCGGTCCAGATCGACCAGGACCAGCGCCAGTGCCTGACCGGAGCGGTCGGCCTGTTCGATCGCGGTGTTGAGCGCCCGATCGAAACCGCGCCGGTTCAGCAGACCGGTCAGGGTGTCGATATCGGCCTCCGACGCCATCCGGGTGAGGATCCCGACCACCACCCCGACCCCGAAGGTGATACCGGCCGGGATCACCCCGGACCACCACGGCAGGCCCGCGCGGGACGGCAGTACCCACAGGCACAACGCCATACACAGCGCGATATGCGCCGCGGCCTGCGTCCACGCGAAGAACAGCGCCGCGTCGCACGCGACGAAGACGTAGAACGAGGCGAGGGTGATCGCCGCGACGGTATTGGGGAACGAGTGGACCGCGATCGTCACCAGCAGGGTCGCCATCACCACATAACCGTGGTGCAGCCAGTGCGGCATCCGGGGACCCCAGCCGAGCAGGCTGACGCCCAGCAACAGCGCGACCGCCGCCGCCGAACCGACCAGCCACCGGTTGCCCTCGTCGCCGGGGAACAACACCTGAGTGGGGGCGATGGCGGTCACCAGCAACCCCAGCGCACCGCCCATGACGTAGAAGGCCCCGGTGGTCCGGGACATGACCATGGCCGTCGCCACACCAGACGCGGCTCGTACCCGCGTCCGGGTATCGCCGCGAGACCCGCTTCCTCGCACGGTGAACAGCCTAAACAACGGGATCGCCGATCGCGTGGTCAACCGGCGATATCGGATACCCCGTGCCGTTCGCGGCCAACCGCGTCAGCTCGGCGGGGTCAGCAGATCGGTACCCACGAAAGGCACCAGCGCGGCCGGTACCCGCACCGAACCGTCGGCCTGCTGATGGTTCTCGAGCAGCGCGACGATCCAGCGTGTCGTGGCCAGGGTGCCGTTCAGGGTCGCGGCGATCTGCGGTTTCCCGTTCTCGTCGCGGTAGCGGACCGATAGCCGCCGCGCCTGGAAGGTGGTGCAGTTGGAGGTCGAGGTGAGCTCGCGGTACGTGCCCTGGCTCGGCACCCAGGCCTCGCAGTCGAACTTCCGGGCGGCCGAGCTGCCCAGATCGCCGGCCGCGACATCGATGATCCGATAGGGCACCTCGATGGCCGCGAGCATCTCCCGCTCCCACGACAGCAGCCGCCGGTGTTCGGCGTCGGCGTCCTCGGGCCGGCAGTAGACGAACATCTCGACCTTGTCGAACTGGTGCACCCGGATGATGCCGCGGGTGTCCTTGCCGTAGCTGCCGGCCTCACGCCGGAAACACGACGACCAGCCCGCGTACCGCTTGGGGCCGGCCGAGAGGTCGAGGATCTCGTCGGAGTGATAACCGGCCAGCGGCACCTCCGAGGTGCCCACCAGGTACAGATCGTCCTCTTCCAGGTGGTACACCTCGGCGGAGTGCTGCCCGAGGAACCCGGTCCCGGCCATGATCTCCGGACGCACCAGAACCGGCGGAATCATCATGGTGAACCCGTTGGCGACGGCGCGCTGCGCGGCCAGCTGCAGCAGGCCCAGCTGCAGTAGCGCGCCGTAACCGGTGAGGAAGTAGAACCGCGAACCCGACACCTTGGCGCCGCGCTCCATATCGATCAGTCCCAGCGATTCGCCGAGATCCAGGTGATCGCGCGGGGTGAAATCGAACTCGGGCGCCGCCCCGACCGTCTCCAGCAGGACGAAATCGTCCTCGCCGCCGGCGGGCGCGCCCTCCTGGACGACATTCGAGATGGCGCGGTGCGCGTCCTGCAGCCCGGCCTCGGCCGCGTGCTGGGCGGTTTCGGCCTCTTTGACCTTGACCGACATCTCCTGCGCCTGCGCCAGCAGCGCGGGCCGTTCCTCCTTGCTCGCCTTGCCGACCTGCTTGCCCATGGTCTTGTGCTCGGCCCGCAACCGGTCGGCGGTCGCGATCGCGGACCGGCGCTCGGTATCGGCGGTGAGCAGCGCGTCGACGAGCGCCGGGTCCTCGCCCCGGGCTCGCTGCGAGGCGCGGACCAGCTCGGGATCATCGCGCAGGAGTCGGAGGTCGATCATGGCTGACCAGCGTAATGGTCGCGGATCCGGAGCCTCAACCGAGTATCGTCGCGACCTCGGTCCGGGGCGGTTCCGCCGCGACCCGCCGGGCCGATCGGCCGGGTTCGTGGCACGTTCGGGTATCGCGCTGCCATGATGGACCGCGATGTCCTCCGAAGATGAGCCCACCAACCGGCGCGGCCCCCGCGGCGACCGATCGTTGCGCTCGCGTACCGCCCGCCCGGGTCGCGGTCGCAAGACCGATTCCGCGCGACGCGGACCCGGCGGTCCGGCATCGTTGGATCCGCCCGGACGCGACCCGGCCGGGCGCCGGCGCGGCCGCCCCGGCACCCGGCCCGAGCGCGCACCCCGGTCCGGCCCCGGCCGCGCCAAACGGATCGCGGCGCCGCAGCTGCGCTGGAGCCTGCTGGCGGTCGCCGTGGGCGCCGTCGTCGCGGCCCTGCTCACCATGACCCTCAGCGGATTCGACAACGACTCCAATCTGCAAGCGCGCAGTCCGGGGGGCGCGGTCGCCAAAGCCGATAAGGTCTTCGCCTCCGTCGCCACCGGCGACTGCCTGACCTGGACCAAACCGGACCACTCCGATCTGGTCGAACTCGACTGCGCCGATGAGCATCTGTTCGAGGTCACCGATACGGTCGACCTGAGCCAGTACCCCGGTACGGAGTTCGGCCCGGACGCGGTCTGGCCGGATTCGCTGCGGCTCACCGAACTCCGCGAGGAGCACTGCGTACCCGCCGCCCAGCGCTATCTCAACGGCCGCTTCGATCCGCGCGGCAAGTACGCGGTGGGTCTGATGTATCCGAGCAACGACGGCTGGACCAACTCCGGCGACCGGATGCTGCGGTGCGGTCTGCAGGTCCCCGGTCTCAGCGGTAGCCCGCTGCCCAAGACGGGCCGGGTGGCCGACGGCGACCAGTCCAAGATCTACGAACCCGGTATGTGCCTCGGCATCAGCCAGAACCTGCCCACCGATCCGGTCGACTGCACCCAGGAGCACGCGGTCGAGATCGCCGCCACCGTGAACCTCTCGGGCCGGTTCCAGGGCGGTCCGCCGGCCAAGGCCGATCAGGACCAGTTCCTGGAAGAAGAGTGCGGCCGGATGACCAACGACTATCTCGGTGGGCCGCACGTCCTGCGGGACAAGACCCTCACGGTGTTCTTCGACTACATAGATGCCCGCAGCTGGCTCGCGGGTAGCCGCCAGCTCAACTGCATGGTCGGGAAGGGCGCCGACCAGGAAGGTTTCGCGCCACTGGTGGGACCGGCCCGGGGTCGTCTCCTGATCAACGGCCAGGAACCGGTGCCGCCGCCGAATTCCGGGCGCTCCACCCCCGAACCGCTGCCCGGCGCGGCGCCGCTGCCCCCGCAGCCGGAACCGCGTCCGGTGCCGCGGTAACCGGAGCCCGCGTATGCCGGTGGTCATGTCCGAGGACCGTTTCGAGGAGCTGGTCGGCGACGCTCTGGATCTGATACCTCCGGAGCTGGCCCGCGCCATCGACAACGTGGTCGTGCTGATCGAACCCCGTAACCCGGACGAACCGCACCTGCTGGGCCTGTATCACGGGATAGCGCTGACCGAACGCGACAGCCACTACGGCGGTTCGCTTCCCGACACGATCACCGTGTACCGCGACGCGCTGCTCGCTGTCTGCGCTGACGAGGAACAGGTGGTCGAGGAAGTGCGGATCACCGTGATCCACGAAATCGCACACTATTTCGGGATTGACGAAGACCGGCTCCATCAGCTGGGATGGGGTTAAGCTCTAACCGGTACACGCGGAAGTCCTGCAGGGGAACTCGAGGGCACCGTGCCGGACCGAGCCGGAAGAAAGTTGTGGATTCGAGGGAACCGCTCGCGGGGGTATCGCGTCCAATGTACTCGTAGGGGGAATTCTCGTGGTTCCGCCCAAGAGCCGCCACAAGAAGGAGTCGAGGACATGATTGGCAATGTCGACGTCACACCCGAGCTCATCCTCGCCGCCGCGATCGAACTCGATCTGCTGGCCGACCGGCTGTCGGGCGTGGCCGCGGCAACCGTACCCGCGACGTATGTCGCACCGTCCGGCGCGGACGAGGCTTCACTGCACGGCGCCATGCATATGAACAAGGGCGCCGCCACCCACCAGACCTCCCTCGCCCAGGCAGTTCTCGAACTGCACCACACCGCCGCGATTCTGCGCACCCAGCTCGCCCAGTACCTGGCCCAGGACGCCGCTTCCGCGGGTGTGCTCACGCTCACCGGCGGCGCGTTCGGTTCGATCGCCGCCTAGTCCCGTGTCGCCGCGGCGATCACGGCTCGATCCGAGCCGCCGGGCCGCACCGGCCGGCCGATCCACCACCGTTAGTTCACAAGGGGAGAAACAAGCATGACCGCAGGTATCACCGGGGTGTTCTGGCTGCCCAGACTCGCCGAGGGCAATTCGATCGCACTCAACACCGGCTCACACGCCATTCCGATGTCGGCGGCCGCCGGCGCCTGGGGCACCCTCACCGGGGCCTGGGTGGACGCCACCGCCACGGTGGTCCGCGTCATGGCCGAGCTCGGGGTCGGTATGCAGAGCGTCAACGGTATCGGCGCCCTGGCCCGGCTCGTCGGATTCACCGGCTGGGCCGAACAGCAGGGCACCATGGCGGCGGCCCTCGGCACCAAGGCGGCCTCGCAGGCCACCGCCTACACCGTCGCCTCGATCGCCATGCCGAGCCTGCCGGAGATCATCGCGGTGAACACGGCCCGCGCGGCCGCGCATTCCACCGGCGGCGTACTCAACGGCTCGTCCGAGATCGCCGAGGCGGCAAAGGCCGCACTGGACCTGCGCGCCGCACTCACCATGGAGACCTACGAGGCCGCGGTCACCGCCACCGTGGTCACCCCGGGCGAATTCCTCACCCCGCCGCCGATCGCCAACGGCGCCGGCCGCGCCGACCCGGGTCCGGCCGATCAGGCCATGCAGGAGGCCAATGGGGATCCGGTGAAGATGCTGGCCGCGGCCGGTACCGCACTGGCGCAGAACCCGGGCCTGGCCAGCGCCGCCACCCAGGCCGCGCATGTGGCCGGTTCGGTGGCGAGCACCGGTGTCACCACCGTGGGCAACCTGGGGGCCAACGCCCTCGTCGCCGCGACCACATCCGCTCCCGCCACGGCACCGTCGGTGGCCGTACCCGGCCTGGTAACCGGCGCGGTGGCGGCCACCACCACCGCCGCGGCGACCCGCACCGGCGGCCTGCCCTCCGGCTCGGCACTCGGGCTGAACAACGGCGGACTCAAGGTTCCCGAGGGCTGGGGTGCCCCGGCCGCGAACGCCACCGCGCCCGCCACCGAGAGCGTGGCGGTGACCCGCGGCGAGACGGCGCCGGTCCGCCCGGCGGGTACCGGCGCCAACAGCGGTCCGCTGCTGGGCAATTCCCGCGGTGCGAACGGCGAAGAGGATCAGGATCACGATGCGGCCGACTACCTGCGCGGTGACCACTTCGCCGACGGTCGCTTCATCGCCGACGGTGTGATCGGCGGCGGCGAACCTCCCCGACCGGGCAAGTGACAGTGCTCGGTGCGGGGCGGGGGCCGTCGATGCTGGCGGCGGTGGTGTTGTCACTCGACGAAATGCAGTACCTGCTGGAGAAACTGGAGATCGACGAGGTACCCGTCGTCCTGAACGCGATGGGTCGCTACGACAACCAGCTCGACCACGACCGGGCGATGGACGCGGCGGCGCAACTACTCCGGGACCGAGACCTGCTCGACGGTGAGCGGGTCCACCCGGAACTCGAGGATCGGCTACGCGGTCTGTACCGCCCCCATTGGGTGGTGGCGCTACGCCTGATCGTCGACGGTCAGGTGAGCCGGATGTGCCTGGCGAAAGGCGACGAATTGGTGGCCGTCGCTCTTCGCGGGCCGGACTCCTACGTGATCGACGAAGCCGGTGACGACCTTGCCGGCCCGGTCATCTCGGCGCTCGGCCCGGCAGAGGCGCTGGAACTCACCGGTATGAACGCACCGACCGAGCAACTGGTGCCGATCTTCGACGACGCGGGTGATCCGGCGGCCACCGCCGCCCGGCTCGCGAAGGTCGGCAATCCCGCACGTGACGCGCAGGCCATCGCCTCGGCGATGGCGCATTGCGAATCGCACGCCGAAATCGTCGGAGTCGTCTACGGCGACGCCAGCCGCGACGTCGCGGACAACCACATCGCCGTATTCGATACTCGCGCGGGCAGGTTCATCGCGACCGCCAGCGTCGCCGACGACGGCACCAAATGGTCGTCGTTCAGCAGCGGGACCACGGCCCGGCTGCGCATCGCCATCCAGGATCTGATTCATTCGCTACCCGAGCGTGCGGATTTCCCGCGCAATCCGTCGCTGGCCTAGACACGGGGCGCGGCCGGCGATGATCAGCCCATCGGATCGTCGGCGCCCGCTTCGGCCTTCTCGCCGAACGGCGGGGTGAACCGGCCCCAGCGCACGCACTCCCAGCCGCCGCCGGGCAGTGGGGCCAATTCGATCGTCTCGGTGTTGTCCAGATGGTTGTTCGTGGTGAACGGGGGTGCCACTCCGGACAAGGTCCTGCCCACCAGGCGCATCGCGGCGCCGTGGGTCACCAGTAATACGTTCCCGGTCTCGCCGTCTTCCAGGAATTCGGCCCGCAGCCGGGCGACCTCGGGAAGGAAGCGATCGAGTACGTCCTGTCCCGATTCGCCACCCGGAGTCCGGCCGGTGAGCTGTCCCTCATGCCAGAGCCGGTAGACCGCCTGAAACCGGTCGTGTGCGTCCTGGCTGCTCTGCCCGTCCAGTTCACCCAGCTGGACTTCGTGCACACCGTCGCGTTCCACAGCGACGACACCGGTGGCCGCCTCGATATAGCTCGCGGTCTGGCGGGCCCGCAGCGCCCGGGAATGGAACAGCGCTTGCGGTGGCGCGGCCAGGTTCGCGCCGAAGGTCTTCGCCTGGGCGGCGCCCCGTTCCGTCAGCGGCAGTCCGGGCAGCCGGGTGTCGAGAATTTTGGCGACATTACCCTCGGTTTCGCCGTGGCGCACCAGTACGAGTCTCGCGCTCAAAGGTCGGCCACTCCTTTCCGTAGCTGGGTCAGCCAGAACGCGGCCTCTTCGTCCGACGGCGGTGCGCTGCCGTTCGCGGACGCGGCCGGCCAGGAGCCGAGAAAGCGGATACGCGCCGTGCGGTGCAGCGCTTTGAGCGCCTCCGCCACCGCGGCGTCCTCGATATGGCCGACACAATCCAGGTAGAAGCGATAGGTGCCCATTCCCGTGCGGGTGGGCCGGGATTCGATACGGGTGAGATCCACGCCTCGGGTAGCGAATTCCGCGAACGCGCGCATCAGTGAGCCGGGCGTGTTCGGCAGTTCCTCGAGCACGATCGAGGTGCGGTCGGAGCCGGTCGGCGCGGGAGCCACCCGCGGTGGCGTGACCAGTACGAAGCGGGTGACCGCCTGGTCGTGGTCGGCGACGCCGGAAGCCAGCACCGCAAGACCCAGCCGTTCACCGGCCAGCGCCGTGGACACCGCGGCATCCGCCAGGCCCGCGTGTACGTCCTCCGCGGCGGCGGCATTGGAATCGGAGGTGTGGATCCCGATCTCGGGCCAGGTGTGGCCGACCCAGTTCCGCACCTGCGCCAGCGCGACCGGATAGGCGGCGAGCGTGCGCACCGCCGCGACCTCGGTTCCGGGCCGGGCCAGAATGGTGAAGGTCACCTCCAGCTCGGTTTCGGCGATTATCTGCAAACGGGGACCGATGGCCAGGGAATCCAGCGTCGCCGATATCGACCCCTCCACCGAGCTCTCGATCGGGACCACGGCAGCGGTGACCGTACCGGCGCGCACCATCTCCAGCGCCGCCGATTGGCTGGGCGCGGCGATACGTTCGACGGGCCCGTCGAACGACCCGCCGGTCTCGAATTCGGCGAGGGCCATCTCGGTGAAGGTTCCCGACGGTCCGAAATAGGCGATACGCGGCACGTCTACGAGACTACTGGTGCGCGTGCACCGGCCGCTGGCCACCGGAGGGGAAGGGGCGGCCGCCGGGCGCTGACGCCGTGGCCGCGACGGGATGAACGCGGTCAGTTCCGGAGCGAATCGCCGTTCAGCGCGGCCCCCAGTTCGCGGCCGAGGGCCGCGGGGTCGGTGGTTTCGATGCCCAGCAGTATTTCGCGGACCGCGTCCGCGGCCCCGCTGGACAGCCCGGTGAGAAACGCGAGGTCAGGCCGTGCGAGGGCCGCTCGGATATCGTCGCCGCACAGCGCGGCGGCGGTCGCCGCTACCAGTGCGAGGGCCCGCGCGGGGTCATCGGTTCGAGCCGCGTAGCCACCCGACCCGTGGACGGCGCCGATCAGGATTTCCGCGATCCGTTCGTCCCGATCGCCGGTATCGATGATCGCCACATCGGAGAAATGGCCCACGGGTACCGCCAGACCGTCGACCAGCCCACGTTCGACCGCCCGTTTCGGAACGGTCAGTCCGAGAAGTACCGGCTGGGATTCACCTGCGACCACCCTTCGATCGTAAGCGGAGGCCGACCGGGCGCCACGGCCGCCGGGCGCGCGGCACGACGCCCGCCGGAGGCGCCGGTGGGCGTTGGATTCCGGTAGCGCGATCCTCTTGCGCCGCATCCGACTATAACTTAGCTTAGGTTAACCTAATTAAGACCTTGTGAAGTCGGGCACGCCCGCAATGGAGGTACCCATGGCGCCGACCGCCCCCGCCCCGTCCACCGCCGAACGTGTCCGCAGCGCCTGTTCGCATGCCGAGCAGGCCATGCTGGCGCTGCCCGGAGCCGACCCCACGCCGGTCGCGGTCCACTACCTGCGGCAGTGCGGGGATGTCGTGCTCGCGGTCCCCAACGACTCCGCCGCGGTCTACGCCGCCGGCTCGCAGATCGCGGGCGCCCCGGCGGTCCTGGAGCTCACCGATCACGCCCCGTTACCGCTGCGCGAGCCGGTGCGGTCATTGGTGTGGCTGCGTGGCTGGGTCCGCGGGGTCCCGAGCCGCGCCCAGCGCACGCTGGTAAGCGCGGTGGCAGAGGAGCATCCGCATCCCGGGCTGCTCGATATCGGCCACACCACCACTCTGCTGCGCCTGGTGCTGAACTCGGCGGTCGTCGCGGATTCCTCGGGCGCCGAATCGGTATGTGTCGACGAACTGCGCCTGGCCACCCCCGACCCGTTCTGCTCGATGGAATCGGCCTGGTTACAGCATCTGGACGCCGACCACGGCGATGTCGTGGCCCAGCTCGCCCGCCATCTGCCGGCAAAACTCCGGCACGGCCGGATCCATCCCCTGGCCATCGACCGCTACGGCCTCACCCTGCGTATCGAAGGTATCGACGGCGACCACGACTTCCGCCTGCCCTTCGCGACTCCCGCCGAGGATATCGAGAGCCTGGGCCGCGCCGTCCGAACTCTCGCCGGCTGCCCCTTCCTCAACGGCCTGCGCCGAGGCTGACCCGGCCCGGCCACGCACGGCCGCAGCGGAAGCGGAGGTACGCAAGGATTCGGTCCATGGATGAGCGCAGCGCAGTCGGCGATCGCACCCGGGAGCAGCGGGAGATCCGGCTCGAGATCCTGGTCGTACTCGGCGTCACGTTCGGCCTCAGCGGCCTGAACGCGGCACTCTCCCTGCTGGAGAGCGCGCTGGCGCCCGGCGGGGTCGGGGATCGGACCGTGGCCCTGAACTCCTCCCGATCCGCCCAATCCCTGCTCGACCTGCTGTTCCAGCTCGTCGGCGTGCTGCGGCTGGCCGCCTGGGCGGGGCTGGGACTGTATCTGCTGTGGCGTAGCGGTCTCGCACCCCGCGCGATCGGCCTGGCCCGGGTCCGATTCCGGCCGGATGTCCTGCACGGTATGGCCTTGGCGGCCGTTATCGGCTTACCGGGCCTGGGCCTGTACCTCGTCGCGCAAGCTGTGGGTATCAATGTGACTCTCGTTCCGGATGCCCTGAACGACCACTGGTGGCGGCTGCCCGCGCTGGTGCTGTCCGCGTGCGCCAATTCCGCGGCCGAGGAGATCGTGGTGGTGGCATATCTGCTCACCCGGCTGCGGGCGCTCGGCTGGTCCGATAATTCCGCGCTGGCGGCCTCGGCACTGCTGCGCGGTAGCTATCACCTGTACCAGGGGCTCGGCGGCGGGGTCGGCAATATCGTTATGGGCCTGGTGTTCGGCCGGTATTGGCAGCGCACGGGACGGCTGTGGCCGCTGGTGATCGCCCATGCGTTGATCGATATCGTCGCTTATCTCGGCTATGGACTTCTGCACGGCCGGGTGTCGTGGCTGCCCTGAGGGGGTAATCCCCCTTTACGATCCCGTAACCCTCCTTTACCCCACCACCCCTTTCACCTGCGGTGCGGCTCCGGGGATCGTGACGCTAACGAAACCGGGGCCGATCGATAAGTAGAGTCTGATGATGATGAACGGCGACGACCCTCGGATGCGCCGGGTGCCGCCGCACAGCGGAGCCCCCGGACGACCGGCCGCGCGCCGCCCGGTCCCGCCACCGCCGCGGGGCGGACCTCCCCCCGGGGAATCACCCCAGCCGATGCGCCGAAATCCGGCACCGGGACAGCGCGGCCGCCCTACCGAACGCTACGAGCCGCCCCAGGCCTGGTCACAGTCCCCGGGCGGCCGTCCCGCGCCGCCGGGCCGCCGCCAGGGACCGCCGCCGGGCAAGGGCGCGGCACCGACGCACGCTCCCACACAGCGGCCGGTGCCCTACCGGGGCGCCCAGCACGCCCCCACCCAGCGGCCCGAACCTTTCCGCGACGACCGCCGGCGCCCGCCGCCCCCCGGTGGAGGCCGGCCCTACGGCGGCCGGGCGGCGCCGCGTCCGCGGCCGCGGCGTAAACGCCGTATCGGCCGGTGGTTGCTCGCGATCCTGCTGGTACTGATATTCGGGCTGGTCTACGCCGTGGTGAAACTCGACGGTTCACTCACCCGGATAGACGCGCTGGGTGGCTACGAGGACCGGGTCGGCAATACCGCCGGTACGAACTGGCTCCTGGTGGGTTCCGACAGCCGGTCCGGGCTCTCCGAAGAACAGACCACCGGCCTGGCGACCGGCGGCGACGCCGGTGACCCGCGCACCGACACGATCATCCTCGTCCATATCCCGCCCTCCGGCCGCACCACGCTGGTGAGCCTGCCCCGGGACTCGTACGTGAGCATCCCCGGCTATGGCCAGGACAAACTCAACGCCGCCTTCGCCTTCGGCGGCGCACCGCTGCTCACCCAAACCGTGGAAACCGCGACCGGCCTGCGGATAGACCACTACGCCGAGATCGGCTTCGCCGGTTTCGCCGGCGTCGTGGATGCCCTCGGCGGAATCGACCTGTGTGTCCCCCAGGCCATCAACGACCCGCTGGCCGGGCTCGATATCCCGGCGGGCTGCCAGGAGCTGAACGGACCGCAGGCGCTCGGCTTCGTCCGCACCCGCGCCACCGCCCTCGCCGATATCGACCGGATGAACAACCAGCGAATGTTCCTATCCGCCCTCCTGGAAAAAGCCACCAGCCCCACCACCCTCGCCAACCCCTTCGCGGTCTGGCCCGTGGCGAGCAACACCGCGAAATCCCTGACCGTCGACTCCGGCGACCACATCTGGGATCTCGCCCGCCTGGCCTGGGCGCTACGCGGCGACACCCTCGCCACCACCGTCCCCGTCGGCGGATTCGAGGACACCGACAGCGGCAACGTCGTCATCTGGGCCAAACCAGACGCCGCCGACTTCTTCGAAGCCCTCGCCAACGGTGACCCCGTCCCCGAGGACGTCTCAGCCAAATAGCCCGCTTGGCCGATATCGCGCCTGTTTCAGTCCGGCAGCCACCAGCGTCGGCACCGGCCCCGACCCGAATCCGGCTCATCCGCAGAATGGGCCACCTTCTCGGCGCCGAGTCCAGCGAGGCCCACAAAGGGTTCGGCCCGCGTCTGCTGTCAGCGCTCGAAGCGCA
>NZ_JBSFRU010000167.1:0-13310 GCF_053589395.1 Nocardia sp. NPDC003345 | reverse complement strand
GTTTTCCATCAGTCGTCTTTCGGATGAACAGAAAGCGACGCCACGCCGACTGTCGGGTGACGCCCGCGGCGCCGGCCGGGCTAGTGGCGGGTGGATCCGCCGCGCATCGTGTAGACGGCGGCCCCGGCCGCCACCACGATCAGTCCGCCGATCACGGAGGCCGCCGGCAGGGTGGCGGCCAGCAGGAGACAGCCCGCGAACCCCGCCACCGTCAGGAATCGGGGTGGCGGGTCCTCGGTGCCGGTGAGGGTGAAGGCGGAGGCGTTCGCGATCGCGTAGTACAGCAGGACGCCGAACGACGAGAAGCCGATCGCGGCGCGGATATCCGCGGTCGCCACCACTACCGTCACCAGCGCGGCGACGGCCAGTTCCGCGCGGTGCGGCACCTGGAACCGGGGATGCACCGCGGCCAGCGCGTGCGGTAACCGCCGGTCGCGGGCCATCGCCAGGGTGGTGCGCGACACGCCCAGCATCAGGGCCAGCAGCGAGCCGAGCGCCGCCAGCGCGGCCCCGGCGCGTACCGCCGGTTCCCATTGCGGCGCGCCGGCCGCCCGCACCACTTCCGATAGTGGGGCCGGGGTCGCGGCCGTACCCTCGGGCCCGAGCACGGCGAGGGTGGCGAGAGTGACGGCGGTGTAGACGACCAGTGCGATCCCCAGCGCGAGCGGTACCGCGCGCCGGATCGTCCGGGCAGGATCGCGCACCTCTTCGCCCAGGGTCGCGATACGCGCGTACCCGGCGAACGCGAAGAACAGCAGCCCGGCGGCCTGCAGGACGCCGCCGGCGGAGATATCCGGACCCGGTGCCGGATGCGCCGCCACCGGCCGGCCCGAGGTCACGGCCACGGCGACGACAACGGCCAGGACCGCGAGTACCGCCACGACGATGATCCGCGTGGTCCCCAGGGATTTCCGGACCCCGAGACAGTTCACTGCGGTCACCACGGCCACAGCGGCGATACCGAGGACCCGGGCGTACTCCGGCCACACGTAGAGTCCGGCGGTCAGCGCCATCGCGGCACACGACGCGGTCTTGCCGACCACGAAGGACCAGCCGGCGAGGAATCCCCAGAAATCACCGAGGCGTTCCCGGCCGTAGACGTAGGTGCCACCCGATTCCGGATAGCGCGCCGCCAGCCGGGCCGAGGAGAGCGCGTTGCAGTACGCGACGGCCGCGGCCAGCCCCAGCGCGATCAGCACGCCGGATCCGGCCGCGCGGGCCGCCGGGGCGAGCGCGGCGAAGATCCCCGCGCCCAGCATCGCGCCCAGGCCGATGGTGACGGCATCGGCGGTCCCCAGCCGTCGGGGCAACCGGTCGTGTGTGTGGTCGGCCGCAGTCACCGTATCCCTGCCGTTCTTAGGTGGGCGTCGGTCTCGAACAGCAGCATCGCGCATCGCGGCGGGCCCCGCGACACGGGCCGGTCGCGGGCTCGGCCCGGTGGCCGCGTCGGCTGATTACGCTCGGGCACCATGAGCCTGGGTGAGGTGGCCGCCGGCCTCTACGGTCTGGCGCCCGGCGAGTTCGTCGCCGCACGCACCGAACGGGCCCGCGCCGCCACCGCGGCCGGGGACCGCGAACTGGCGGCCGCGATCGGCGCGCTGCGGAAACCCACCGTGGCGGCGTGGGCGGTGAACGCCCTGGTCCGCGCCGTGCCCGATGAGGTGGACGCGCTGCTGGGCCTCGGGGAGCAGTTGCGCACGGCGCAACGGGAGCTGTCCGGTGACCGGCTGCGCCTGCTCACCCGGCAACGCCGCCAGGTCGTCGACGCCCTGACCGCGCGTGCCGGCGAGGTCGCCGCGGAACGCGGACAGCCGGTCTCCGCCGCGGTGCTGCGTCAGGTGGGGGAGACGCTGACCGCCGCCCTGGCCGACCCGGGGGTCGCGGAGGGGGTGCGGACCGCCACGCTGGCGGCGGCGGCCACCTACGAGGGATTCGGGCCGGTGGACCCGGATCTCACCGTGGTGCGGGACGAATCGGAAGCGGTGGATACCGCGTCGCCGCGGCGGAAGTCGCGTACCGAGCGCGCCGGCGAGTCCGGGGAAGCGGCCCGGCAGGCCGAGGAGCGCCGGCGGGCCGAACGGTCGCGCGCCGCCGAGGAACAGGCGCGCGCGGATCTCGACACCGCCGAACAGCGGGCCCGCGCCGCCGCCGACGATCTGCGCCGCACCGAATCCCGGGTCGGCGAACTCCGCGACGAACTGGCCGCCGCCGAAGACCGGCACCGTTTCGCCCGGCAGGCCGACCGGGCCGCCCGCGACGCCGTCCGCGCCGCCACGACCGAATGGGAGCGGGCCCGGCGGCGACTGCGTTGAACGCCCGGGCGGCCGGACCGTTCGGGTGTTCCGCCGCAGTCTCGAATCCTATGATGGGAGAAGGGGTTCGCCGCTGTTCGGGGGTTTCATGCGTCCACCGTCACCACATCCGTTCGATACCGGGCCCGATCGGCACCCGGACCCGCCGCCGCGGCGCGGGGCCGGGGTCCGGAGCGTGCTTGGTTCGCCGCGCGCGACCAGTATCGCGGTGGTGGTCCTGGTCGGCCTGCCGTTGCTCGTGTTCGGGCTGGTATCGGCCGCCGACGCGGTATTCGGCTCCGGGGAGGCCGATCCATCGGCCGGTGCGCCGCCGCCCGCCCTGCGGGTCGAGGCTCCGGTGGATCTGTCCCGGCCCTTCGCCGGGACGCCCGCCATCGACTGGCCCGAGGGCGAGGCGGGAATCACCGCACCGCCCGCGGTGCGGATCGGACGGTATACGGCCGAGGACGTCGCGACCGCCACGGCGGCGGTGCGCCGGTTGATCGCCACGGCGCGGCTGGATCGCCATGTTCTCGAAACCCACGACGCCGAACCGGTACTCGCGTTGCTCGCCCCGCATCAGGCCGCGGAGGCGCGAGCGCTGCTGCGCCCCGGTAACGAAGCCGAGACCTGGTGGATCTCGACCAAGATCGCGCCCGGGTTCCGGCTGTTGCCGGTGGCGCCGCGGGTCACCGGATGGCTGACGCCCATTGTGGACGCGAAGGGCGAATTGGTGATCAAGACCAACGTTCTGGTCGCCTACGCCTTCGACGCCGACGACCCGCGGACCCTGACGGGCCCGCTGGACATCATCGCGGTGGACCGCTGGGAGGCCGACTACATCTGGGTGCACGACGCGCAGTACGACGCGGGATCGCAGGGCCTGTATTACGGCGACGTCCGCGGCTATATGTATCCGGTCGGCTGCGTACACGGCGACAAGGGTTTCCTTGCCCCGAACTACAGCAATCCGCCGTTCGCGGTACCGGATCCGAACCAGCCGGATCCGGAGACGTTCTTCGACCCGGAGGCCGAGTTGCCGGCCGAGAGCGGGTGCTGACGGCCATTCGCCGCCGCGGGCGCGGCGTGCCCGGAGCCGGCCGAGCGGCCATGGCGCAGAACGCGCAGGTGACCGTCAGGTCTCGCGCCGGCTCCCGGTATCCGGCAGCGGCAGGCCCATGACGACCGCGTCCCAGAGTTCGCCGTTGCGGCGCCGGTAATGCGCCCGCAGCACGCCCTCGACCTCGAACCCGGCCCGGGCGTAGAGGGCTAGGGCCCGGACATTGTGCGGCCACACCTGCAGGGCGACCTTGTGCGCGCCGTGTTCGCGGGACCAGTCGATCACCCGGGCCAGCAGCGCGCCGCCCAGCCCCCGGCCGCGCCGGTCCGGGAGCAGCATCATGCCGAATTCGGTGACCCCGCGACCGGTGAACCGCACCGTGGCGGAGCCACACACCGCGCCGTCGGTCTCGGCGACGAACACGCCGAATTTCTCGTCACCGAGCGCCTCGCGGAGCCGGTCGGCGGCCTCGGTCGTATCCAGCGGGCCCTCCGCGCCGATCCAGCGGCCCTCCGCGGCCACGCTCGCGCGGATCGCGACGATCCGCTCGATATCGTCCGGTCCGGCGGTCCGGACGGGGGAGCGGGGGTCGGGATCGGCCGGCGGCCGGGGTTGTGCGCTCACTCGATCATCATCGCCGAGACCGCGCTTCCCAGGGGATTGGTTTCACCGGGACGGGGTATGCCGGGGAGCCCGGCTGGTCCGGGGGAACGGGGTCCCAGGACCTCCGGATTCATGCTACTTTTCGTTACACATATCGCCGCCAGCAGTGTGGAGGTTCCGTGCCGGAGGGTACGTACGAAATGGTCGAGTGGACGGCCGCGCCGGGTAGTGAGGGCGGGGGCGCCGCCTGGGATCAGGTCGCGATCATGTCCGGTTCCGCCGGGGTGATCGCACTGGTGCTGCTGTGGATCGGGTACCTGCACCGCACCCGGCGGATCACCTGGCTACAGCGCCTCGCCGACCGGCTGGGCCGCATCTTCAACCGGCCCGGCTGGGTCGCGCTGCCGCTGGCGATGTTCCTGGCCACCATCCTGACCGCGCTGCTCGGCTTCATCTGGGACGTCAGCCTGCACATCGGCAACGGCCGCGACGAGGGCCCGCTGGCCAATCCGGCGCACTACTTCATCCTCGCCGGGCTGTTCTTCCTGTTCACCGCGGGTATGTCGGCCATCGTGCTACCGCTGGACGAGAAGCCCGGTGCGGCCGCCGTGCGAATCACCCGCACCTGGTACGCGCCGGTCGGCGGCATCCTGCTGGCCGGAGCCGGGCTCTATGCGCTCATCGGGTTCCCGCTCGACGATGTCTGGCACCGGATCTTCGGCCAGGACGTCACCCTCTGGGGCCCGACCCATCTGATGCTGATCGGCGGCGCCGGTCTGTCGCTGATCGGGGTGCTGCTGCTGGAATTCGAGGGCAGCCACAACCGGCCCGATCCGGATCGCCCGGAGACCCGGCGGATGTGGCTGCTGCGGGCCTTCGCCTTCGGCGGCCTGCTCATCGGGCTGTCGGTGTTCCAGGTCGAATTCGATTTCGGGGTGGAACAGTTCCGATTGGTTCTGCAGCCCATGCTGATCGTGGCGGCGGCGTCGATCACCCTGGTCGCCGCCCGGCTGACGCTGGGCGCGGGCAGCACGCTGGTCGTCGTGGTGTTCGCCGCGGTGGTGCGGACAGTGGTCGCGGTGCTGGTGGGCGGTCCGATCATCGACGCGCCGCGTAATGTCTTCCCGCTCTACCTCGGGATCGCGGTAGTGGTGGAACTGCTGGCTCTGCTGCCCACCGACCGGCGCATCCTGTGGGGCGCGGGCGCCGGGCTGGTGGCCGCGACGGCGGGCCTGTGGCTCGAATCCCTGTGGGTCGGGGCGATGTTCGTGAATCCCTGGCCCACGTCGATGTGGCCGGAACTGCTGGCAATGGCGATCCCGACCGGAATCGCGGGCGGTGTGATCGGCGCGATGCTGGCCACCGTGCTGCGCGGCGAACCGCTGCCGCGCCCGCCGGTGCGCCGCATCCTGGTGGCGGCCGCGGTGGTGGTCGTGGGCGCGGCGACCGCCAACGGCCTGATGATCGATGTCCCCGAGAATGCCCGGGCCGAGGTGGCACTGACCGACGCGGGCGATCAGGGCGGCCGGATGGTGCAGGCCGATATCCGGCTCTCGCCCGGCGACCTGGTCACCGACGACCCGGAATGGATTCAGATCCTGGCCTGGCAGGGCGGTGTCGGTGGCGACAGCCCCGGCCGCGGACTGGTGGTGAGCCAGTTGCGGCAGGTCGGGCCGGGTCACTACGTCACCACCGAGCCCGTGCCCGTGCACGGCTCCTGGAAAACCGTTCTGCGGATCCAGGACGGCCGGACCCAGACCGCGCTGCCGATCTTCATGGCGGCCGATCCCGGTATCGGCGCGGAGGAGGTTCCGGCACTGGACAATTTCACCCGGCCGTTCGTCGCCGAGATCACCGTGCTGCAACGGGAACGGTCCTTCGACCATCCGGCCTGGCTCTTCGCCGCGGCCTCGCTGGTGGTGCTGGCATGCAGCCTGATCCTGATCGCGGCGCTGTCCTGGGGTGCGGCCCGGATCAACGACCGATACCCGCATCGCGCGCCCGCGGCGGAAAGGGAACAGGCGCCGGTGCCATGACCGATCGATACGACGGTGTGGACATCCTCGCCGACCACTCGGTCCTGCTGGCGGTTCCCGCCTTCCTCCCGGCCTTCCTCATCGCCGGAGTGGTGATCGTTATCGCGGTCCGCGACCGCCGGCGCGGTGACGAGACCGAGCAACAGGCGGACCCGGATGCCGAATCCGGTACCGACAAGGAGAATTGACCGATGCCCTCCCTGCCCCGGACGCCCCTGACTCGCCGCCTCTGCCTCCCGCTGCTCGCCGCCGGTCTCCTGGCCGCCGGTTGCGCCGCCGCCGACGAGAACCCCGGTGCGCAGCCGGCCGATACCCAGGTCTCGCAGGCCGTGGAATCGCTGCGCATCGACGTGCGTATCGCCGGAACCACCGTGACCCCGGTCGACCAGCGGCTCGAGGCCCGGGTGGGTCAGCCCATCGAAGTGCACGTCGCCAGCGATACCGCCGACGAGCTGCATGTGCACGCCCATCCCGACCACACCTTCGCCGTCGGCCCGGGCGAGGATCAGCGCTTCCGGTTCACCGTCGATATTCCGGGCCGGATCGATATCGAACTGCACCACGCCGAACGCACGGTGGCGACCGTGCTCGTGCGCGAATGACGCTGCTCGCCCACGGCCTGGGCGGCGCGAGCGATCTGCCGATCCCGTTGACCTACGCGCTGATCGGCGCGGCGTGGGCGCTGGCCTTCTCGTTCGCGGTGATCGCCTTCGCGTGGCGCGAACCCCGGCTGGACCCCCGCTCGGCGGGTATCGCGTTGCCGCCATGGGTTCGCGCGGCGGCCGATGCCCCGGCCGCGCGGGAGGCGCTCGGCGCGGTGGGGGTGGCCGGATCCGGGCTCGTCCTGGCCGTCGGCCTGTTCGGTCCGGCCGATCCGGCGCGCAATCCGGTACCGGGTGTGGTCTATGTATTCCTCTGGGTGGGAGTCATGGCCGCCTCCCTGATCGTCGGGCCGGTGTGGAAGGTGCTGTCGCCGGCCCGGGCCGTGCACCGGCTGCTGTGCCGGATCGGCGGACGGGAGCCGGCGGACGGGCGGCTGCCCTATCCGCGGTCCTGGGGCCGGTGGCCCGCCGCGCTGGGATTGTTCACCTTCGTCTGGCTGGAGCTCGCCTCACCCGAACCCGGTTCGGTGCTCGCCGTTACGGTCTGGCTGCTCGGATATCTGGTCGTCACCCTCGCGGGCCTGCTCGTCTTCGGCACCGCCTGGGCCGAACACGCCGACCCCCTGGAGGTGTACAGCAGCCTGCTCGGGCGGCTGAGCCCGCTGGGACGTGGCCGGGACGAGGCGTTCGTGCTGCGCTCCCCGCTGGCGAATCTGGCCGGGACACCGGTGGGGCGCGGTTCGGTCGCGGTCGCCGCGACCCTGCTGGGGTCCACCGCGTTCGACAGCTTCTCGATGTTCCCCTGGTGGCGCGGCGTGCTCGCGGATGCGGGCGGCGTGACCGGCCGCACCCTGGTGAGTACGGCCGGGCTGCTGGTCTTCGTACTGGTCGTCGGTGTGAGTTTCCACCTCGCCGCCGCTGCCACCGGCGGACTGCCGCCGGCCGAGCGAAAACTGCTACCCACCAGGCTGGCCTATACGCTCACGCCCATCATCGCCGGCTATGTACTCGCCCACTACCTCACCTTCCTGGTGGAGAAGGGGCAGGCGACCGTGATCCTGTTCGCGGACCCCTTCGGCGCCGGATGGAATCTGTTCGGCCTGGCCGGCCGCGACGTCGACTATGTGCTGTCCGAGCATCCCGGACTGCTGGGCACCGTCAAGGTCCTGGCGGTGGTGCTCGGCCATATTCTCGCGGTCGCCGCCGCACACGATCGGTGCCTGCGGCTGCTGCCGCCCGCGCATCGCCTCACCGGTCAGCTCGCGCTGATGCTGCTGATGGTGGGGTTCACCTTCACCGGCCTGTACCTGTTGTTCGACGCCTGACCGGGCCCGTGGTCAGCTCGCGCCGCCGACCGCGAGCCGGTCGTCGGCGACCAGGTGGGTGATGGACAGGTCCCGGCGCGCGATCCCGGGACCGTGCGCGTGGATCGGGCGCAGCGCCTCGACGACGTTCACACAGGTCAGGTGATCGGCGGGATGAAGGCCCTCGGTGAAGCGGAACCGAACGTTCGCGGTGCCGCGCGCGGTCCCGGTGGTCGTCACCAGTTGATAGCGCAACGGCGCGCGGTCGGCACCCGGCGCCGACCAGATCGAGCGGTAACTCAGGGTAGGGCCGAGATCCCGGCCCACGATGACCTTTTCGACGGCCCCTTCCGGATCGGTGACCACTTCCACCGACGAACTATGGGTCGCGGTGGCACCGGCCGCACCCGCGAAGACCGCGTCGTCGAGGACGCGCAGCCCGGCCGCGTAATAGCCGTCGACGGCCGCCGCCGCGGCGGTGGCGGTCGCGGTCTCGGTGGTGCCGATCCCGATATCGCGCACCGTATCCCACGGATAGACGCCGGAGGCGCCGAAGTCGAGTTCCTCCACCAGTTCCACCCGGCGGATATCACGGGTCACCTCCGCCAGCGAGCGCAGCATCCGGGCCGGGATGGTCGACTGGAACGCGCCGGTGGCATGGAAGGTCGAATCACCGGCATGGCAGGCATCGACGAGTTCCGGGGGCGGTACATGGTCGTCGAGGGGAGCGGTGGAGACGACATCGAAGCCGTCGCGCAGCAGCTGCGGGAGCACGATATCCGGTGCGGCCCCGGTGATCTCCGCGAACGCCGGTACGTAGACCACACATTCGGTCCCCGCCGGGGGCGCCTGTGACGCGGGAGTGCACGCGGTCACCTCGAGATCGGCTCGCGCGCCGATCCGTTCGGCGATCCGGTCGGCGAGGAGACCTGCCCCCAGCACCGCGACAGCGAGAGTGGGTGAACTCATTCGGACTCCAGAAGATAGTGAGGACTGAGATCCGGCATCACCACGCCGGGTGGAGCGGCGCACAACTCGGGAACCACGCCGAGCATGGCGGCGACCGAGATATCCGTGACGGCCGACCACTCGTTGTCGTCGGCCCCGTCGTCCAATTCGTTACGCATCTCGATGGTTCCGGGCCGGCCGTCGATGGTGATCACATGACCACCGGACGCGCTGCGCGGATGATCCGGGCCCCGATGGGCATTGCCGCTGCCGACATGCCAGCACTCCTCGTTGGTCATGAACAGGCGGTCACCGAGGTAGCCGCGGTAGGTCATATGGATGGCGCCGACCGTGCCGGGTTCCACCACCGTGCCGCCCGCCCGCACCCGTTCCCGCGCGGGCACCGGGTAGACCTGGCGTTCGACGCGTACCTCCTCCGGTGCGGCGCCGAACAGCGCGTGCGCCACATTGCCCAATACGGCGTCGAAATAGAAATGCTGCATCAGGGCGATGGCATGATCGGAATCCACCGCGGCCGGCGGCATACCGAAGCCCAGGCTCGACAGCCCGCCCCACATCCCGTCGGGCGCGGGCGACAGGTCGCCGACCTCCAGGAACCGGACCTCCCGGACCTCGTCGAGCAGACCGGCCAGCCGGAGCAGTAACTGTTCGACCATCAGGCCCGGGTGCAGGCCGGTGCCGTGTAGGGAGACACCGCCGGCCAGGCAGGCCGCCTGTAGCCGGCTGCCGAGCGCCCGTCGCGGGATCACCCGGTCGACCACCGGCCCGGCCACCAGCCGCAGCCCGGGCCGCAGCGGCCGCAACAGCGGGGAGTCCACGACCCGCATGCCCATCCGTAACGCGGCCAGACCCGGCCGCAGTTTCGCACCGAACGCGTCCCCGGTGACCTTCATCCGCGAGACCGTGCGCAGCACGTCCAGCGGTGAACGTGCGGCCGACAGCCACGTGTTCGCCGCCGGGTTGTGATACGAGGCCGCCGATACGACGTTCTTTCCCGATTCGAGCAGGGCGAGAACATCGTTGTCGACTCCCTGCACCAGGGCCGGAGTGGTGGGGGTGTGGACGACGCAGTCGGCGTCCAGGGCGAGGATCTCCGCGGCGGAGGTCGTCGCGGTCACACCCACCGGCGCCAGCCCGGCCAGTTCGCCGATATCCCGGCCGTGTTTGTGCGGGCTGAACACCTTGACACCCACCACCTCGAACCGCGGTGATTCGAGGGCGGTGCGCAGGGCTCGCCCGCCCATGTCGCCTGGTCCCCAGATGATGAGCCGATATGGACGTGACACACCCGTCTCCTTGCCGTTCGCGCACTTTCTAACACACCGGCGGGGACAATGACCGGGAACTGCCGGGTCTTGTCGAACGTATGAGGATCGTCATGGCAAATACCGCCTCCGAGCTCGAGGACATCGCGGTGCGTGCGCTGCGGATCATGGCCGAGGGGTCCGATCTCGCCGACTTCGCGGCGGTGATCCACCCCGAGGCGCACAATCGGGAAGCCGAAGCCGAACCGCCCGCCTGCCGGGTGCGCGGCCCGGCCGGATTCCACGCCACCGCGCGCTGGCTGCGCGACGCGTACGCCGACCTGAGCTGGGAGATCCACGAGATCGTCGCCGCCGGCGATCTGGCCGTCGCCCACACCACCATGTCCGGGCGCCAGATCGGCACCTTCGTCGTCTACGACGCCGAAGGCCTGCCCGCGCAGGCCTTCCCGTCCAACGGCCGGTCGTTCGCCGTCACCCAGACCCACTGGTTCCGTATCGCCGACGGTGCCGTCATCGAGCACTGGGCCGATCGCGACGATCTCGGCAACGCCCGGCAACTGGGCTGGGTGCCGCCGACCCCGCCGTATCTGTTCCGGATGTGGCGGGCGCTGCGCACCGCCCGCCGCGCCACCGGCTGACGCCCTACCGCGGGCGGGGGGTCACAGTGGCCCCCAGGTCGTGGTGGTGCCGTCCCGGAAGGCGGCGAACGAGGCCCCGAGTTCGCCGGTCGCGCTGCACATCACCTGGGTGCGGTTCTCGATATCGAGGGCGTGGCGCAGACCGGGGGAGTCGACGGTCTGCCACATGGTCTCCTTGGTCATCCAGACCGCGAGCGGGGAGTGCGCGGCGATCTCCTCGGCCTTGGCCACGGCGCGCTCGAGCAGTGCGCCGCTCTCGGTCACCTCGAACACCAGCCCGATGCGCTCGGCTTCGGCGGCATCGAACACCCGGCCGGTGAGCAGGAGCTCGGCCGAGCGGGAGGCGCCGATCAGCCGGGGCAGGTGATAGCTGGTGCCCATATCGCAGGCCGATATCCCGTGCCGGATGAACACCGCCCCGAAGCTCGCCTCCGGCGCCGCGAACCGGATATCGCAGGCCAGGGCCAGCGCGAACCCGCCACCGACCGCGGCCCCGTTCACCGCGGCGATCACCGGCTGGCGCAACCGGTGGATCTTCTCGAAGGCCGAGGCCATCAATTCCTGGGAGGCGTAGATCCGGGCCACCGGCGACCGCACCGAACCCAGAAGCGCGGCGGCGGGGGTCGCGCCGGTGGCGGTGAAATCCTCCGGCTCGGCCCGCAGATCGGCACCGGCGCAGAATCCGGCGCCCGCGCCGGTGATCACCACCGCCCGGACCTCCGGTTTCCCGTTGATCTCGTCCAGTATCCGATGCAGTTCGGCAACGGCCTGGTTGTCGAGCGCGTTGCGCCGGTGGGGCCGGTCGATCGTCACCACGGCCACACCCGAGGACAGGTGCTCGACGGTCAATTCCGACATTGTCGTCTCCTTTCCGGGGGTGTTTTCAACGGGCGACGGTGCCGCCGTCGACCAGGAAGGTCTGCCCGGTGATGAAACTGCCCGCGTCCGAACAGAGCAGCAGGGCGGTGCCCACCATCTCGTCGGGTTCGGCGATCCGGCCCAGCAGCGCGGCCCCGGCCATGGCCTCGATGAACTCCGGCGGATTCTTGCGCACCATATCGGTGTTCACCGCGCCGGGCGCCATGGCATTGACCCGGATGCCGTCGGCGGCGAATTCGGCGGCCATGGACCGGGTGAACGACAGCAACGCCGATTTACCCGCCGCGTACATAGACAGCGCGGGCGCGAACTGCATGGCCGCGACCGACCCGAAATTGAGCACCGCCGCGTGGGTACTGGCCCGCAGATACGGCAGCGCGGCCTGGACCAGGAACAACGGGCCCTCGACGTTCACCCCGAAGGATTTGCGCACTGCCTCGGGCTCCATGCTGCCCAGCGGCTGGGCCAGTGCGTTCGCGGCATTGTTGACCAGGATGTCGATCCCGCCGAAGGTATCGGCGGCGGTCTGCACCAGTGCCGACAGCGCCGCCACATCCCCGAGATGGGTGGGAACGCCGATCGCCTCGGCGCCCAGGTCCCGCAGCCGGGCGGCGGCCTGTTCGCAAGCCTCCGGTTTCCGGCTCGCCACCACGATGTTCGCGCCCGCGCAGGCGAACCCCTCGGCGATCGCGAGCCCGATCCCGCGGGTACCTCCGGTGATCACCGCCGTCCGTCCGCTCAGGTCGAACAATTTCTGAAAGGTGTCGGTGTCCACTGGCCAGCCTCTCGATCCGCGGGCCCCGTCGCCCGCATCCGGTAACCGCGGCCCGCGCCGCGGGCCGCAGCCAGTTGTACCAATCCCGGCGGCCCGGGGACCGCACCGGCCGATCCGCACGGGCCGATCCGGCAATTTCGCATCCGGTTCGACACGGGAGCGTTTGACATCCCGATTCCCGGGAATGCCGGACGCACACTGTTTCTCGACACATGGGAATTGCCATGACCATCGTTCTAGGGCTTGTCCTCGCCGTCGCGGCACTCGCCGCCGGAGTGGCCGGAGTCGCGGCCAACACCAGCGATACGAACAAGCTGACCAGTGATTTCTCGGTATTCGACTACCAGTTCTCCGGTACCACCGGTGAGCTGTTCCTGATCGGCATCGTTATCGGCGTGGTCGGTGGGCTGGGCGTGGGGATGGTGGCGGCCGGCGCCTTACGGTCCACCCGGACCGGTCTGGCGACCCGCCGCGAACTGCGGCAGACCCGCCGTGAGGCGGCCGCCGCGCAGAAGGATCTCGCCAAGACGCGGGATTCGGCGAAGACGGCCCCCGCGACCGCTACCGCCACCGCACCGACCTGGTCGGTGAACCGATTCCTGCCCAAACCGGGCAAACGCCGGGCGGCGGCCGAATAACCGCCCACCCGGTTCGTCTCCACCGAATTCCGCTCCAGCACAGAAAGACCGGATCATGATCGTTCTCGGACTCGTCCTGCTCATCGTCGGCTACCTGCTCAATATCGGGCTGCTCACCACCGTCGGCATCATCCTGCTCCTGATCGGCGCGGTGCTCGCGATCGCCGGTTCGGTCGGCCGTCCGGTCGGCAGCCGTCGTCACTATTACTGACCCCGCTCCCGGCGCCGGCGGTGACCTGTCCAGGTCGCC
>NZ_JBSFRU010000166.1:0-13366 GCF_053589395.1 Nocardia sp. NPDC003345 | reverse complement strand
ATCCAGCCCGCCACGTTGTCGAGGAAGTAGCGATCGTGGGTGACGGCGAGGACCGCGCCGGCGTACTGCGCCAGGAACTGCTCCAGCCACAGCACGCTCTCGGCGTCGAGGTGGTTGGTCGGCTCGTCCAGCAGCAGCAGATCGGGCTTGCTCAGCAGCAGTTTGCACAGCGCCACCCGGCGCCGCTCGCCACCGGACAGGTTGGTGACCGGCTCGTCCGGCGGCGGGCACCGCAGCGCGTCCATGGCCTGTTCCAGCTGGGAGTCCAGGTCCCAGGCGTCGGCGTGGTCGAGATCCTCCTGCAGTTTGCCCATTTCGTCCATGAGCTCGTCGGAGTAGTCGGTGGCCATGAGTTCGGCGATCTCGTTGAACCGGTCGAGTTTGACCTTGATCTCGCCGAGGCCCTCCTCGACGTTCCCGCGGACGGTCTTCTCCTCGTTCAGGGGCGGTTCCTGCTGCAGGATCCCCACGCTGGCGCCCGGGGCCAGGAAGGCCTCGCCGTTGTTCGGCTGGTCCAGTCCGGCCATGATCTTCAGCACGCTGGATTTACCGGCGCCGTTGGGGCCGACGACGCCGATCTTGGCGCCGGGAAGGAAGTTCAAGGTGACATCGTCGAGCACGACTTTATCGCCGTGCGCCTTACGAACCTTCTTCATTTGGTAAATGAACTCAGCCATGGCGATCACCCTATCCGTCGAACATCGGTCTGGTTTCATACGTCGGCGCATCCGGCCCGGTCTGCCCGGACCGGCGTCGCCGCCGGCGTCTCGTCCTGGTCCCCCACACCCCCGGTTCCGGTTTCCCCAGCGTGGGAACCGGCGGAATTATTCCCGGTGACCGGGGGATTCCCGGTTCGCCGGCGGGTCACCCGGGCGGTGCAGCGGGTGAGATCCGGCCCCACCGTATGCGCCCGCATCTCGAGGTCACGGCGCTCGGCGCCCTCCCGGGTACGGTACTCGTTCGACCGGAGCTGGCCCTGCACGATCACCGGATCGCCGCGCCGGATGGAGGCGTCCACCCCCGCGACCAGCCGCCGCCAGCAGCTCACCGTGAGGTACAGGATCCCGTTGTCCACCCATTCGCCGGAGTCGCGGTCGAGCCGGCGGGCGGCGCTGGCCAGCCGGAAGCTCACCATCTCTTCGCCGCTCGGTAGCTCGCGCTTCACGGGTTCGGTCACCACGGTACCCACCACCGTCGCCACTGCTTCGTACATGATCCACCCCTTCGTCCCGGCCCGGCGGGTCCGGGCCTCCCGGACGCACGGCCCGGGAACGAGTCCATCGTCACCCGCCAGGCCGGCCCCCGGCGCGGGCGAACGAGATCTGTGGACAACTCCCCCGTACCCGTGTGCCTGTGGACAACTTCGCGCGCGGCGCCCGGAGGCCGGCGCGGTCAGAGCACCGGGAGCTCGGTATTCGCCCCGCACAGCACCACGACCGGCCGCTGTCCCTCCGGCGGCACATACGCCCCGCTGAGGATCGCCGCCAAGGCCACCGCACCCGCCAGTTCCACCACGATCCGGAACTCCCGCCACAGGTACTCCCGGGCCTCGGTGATCGCGTCGTCGGTGACCAGTTCGGACCGCACCCCGTACCGGCGGGCCACATCGAAGGCGATCTCACCGATCCGGGAGGCGCCGAGCGCGTCCGCGGTGATGCTCGACACTCCCACATCCACCGGCTTTCCGGCCGCCAGCGCCGCGTGCAGGGTGGGAATTCCTTCCGGTTCCACACCGACGATCTCGCGCCGGCGTCCGCCGGCCGCGGCGATCCCGCCGATCAGGCCACCGCCGCCGACGGCGACCAGCACCGGCGGCCGGCCGCGGACCTGTTCCTCGAGCTCCAGCCCGATCACCCCCGCCCCGGCCACCACGGCCGGCAGATCGTAGGCGTGCAGTTGCAGCGCGCCCCGCTCGGCGGTCAGCTCACAGGCGTGCTCGTAGGCCTCGGCATAGGTGGTGCCGTACCACCGGACCTCGGCGCCGTGCGACCACATCGCCGCGACCTTCGTATGCGGCGCCGATTCGGGCACCACCACGGTGCAGCTCTTGCCCATACCGGCCGCCGCCAGGGCCGCGGCGATACCCGCGTTTCCGCCGGAGGCGATCACCACATGCTCCGGGCAGACCCGTTCCGACAGCAGCGCGTTATAGCTTCCGCGCACCTTGAAGGTGCCCCCGTGCTGCAGGTACTCGAGTTTGAGGGTGACCGGAACCGGTCCGAACGGGCCCGGCACGACGGTATGGAAAACAGGGGTCTTGCGGATATGCCGGCCCAGCCGCCGCCGCGCCGCCCGGACATCGGACCGGTAGATACGCCGGAACGGCTGCACCGCTGTCAGCGGGATCCTCTGCTCGGTCATCTACCTACTCGCCCGATCTCGCTTGGCCAATTCGGCGAACATGGCGTTGTGCGCGGCGAGGTCGGCGCCGTCGTCGCGCTCGGCGGCCCGGTCGGTCCGCCGGGCCAGCCGCTCGTCGCTGCGCGACCATTGGATCAGCAACGCGAGCATCACCACCACCAGCGGCACCTCGCCACTCGCCCACGCCAGGCTGCCGCCGGTGCGCTGATCGCCCAGCAGATCAGTGTGCCAGTCGAGGGCGAGGCTGCGATAGAACCAGCCGCCGAGCACTGTGCTCATCCCCATCAGGACCACGCCGAAGAAGGCGTGGAACGGCAGCGACCCGAACACCATGGCCAGCCTGGTCAGCGGTTCCACCCGCCGGGGTTTGGGGTCGATACCGATCACGACCCAGTAGAAGAGATATCCGCTGACCAGGAAGTGCAAGTTCATCAAGAGATGCGCGGCGTGGGAATCGACGAACGTATCGAATATGCCGCCGAGATACAGCGCGTAGAAGCCGGCCACGAACACCACCGACGCGACGATCGGCTGGGTGAGAAACCGCGAGACCGGATTGTGTACGGCGGCGAGAATCCATTCCCGGGGCCCGGGCGGCCCGGACCGGCCCGCCGGTGGGAGCGCGCGCAACGCCAGCGTCACCACGCCCCCCAGGGCCAGCAGGATCGGTGTCAGCATCGACAGCGCCATATGGGCGCCCATGTGGACGCTGAACATCGCCGGCCCGTACCGTCCGACGCCGGACGAAGTCGTGAACAGCAGCACCGCACAGCCCAGCAGCCAGGCGACGGTGCGGCCCACGGGCCAGGTGTCGCCGCGGGCGTGCAGGCGGCGGACCCCCAGGAGATACAGCACCGCCAGCACGATCGCGAGCGTGCCGAAGATCAGATCGAACCGCCAGTCGAACAGCAGCCGCGCCACGGTCGGCGGTCCGTCGAGGGTGTAACCGAGTTCCACTTCGACCGGGGTGGGCACGCTGGTGGGCGGGGGCGGCGGGGTCCGGCCCAGCCCGGCCGCCAAGCCCATGGTCGCGGCGAAGAGCAGCATCTCGACCCCGGCGAAACGCACCAGCGCCCGGCGGTCGCCGGGGTCGGCCGCCAGCGCCGGCAACGCGGCCCGCCGCTGGAACCAGCCGACGACGCCCAGCGCCGCCAGCGCCGCCACCTTGGCCAGGACCAGCCGCCCGTAGGTGCTGGTGAACAACTCGTCGGCGGGGACCCGCACCCACGAATTCACGACCCCACTCACCGCGAGCACCACGAACGACACTGCCGCGACCGGCGAGAACCGCCGGGCCGCGATATCGGTGTAGGTACCGTCGCGCAGCGCGTTGACCAGCACCGCGACCAGCCCGCCGACCCAGACCGCCGCGGCGATCAGGTGCAGGATCAGGCTGTTGGTCGCCACATCGTGGGAGCCGCCCGAGGACGAATGCCCGGTCAGCGCCAGCGGCATCATGACCGCCACCGAGGCGCCGAACAAGACCGGCGTCCATCCCCAGCGCAGCACGAGACGGCAGGCGACGGCCAGCAGCAGCGCGCAGATCGCGGTGAGCCGCCAGGTGCCGGCGAGCTCGATCTCGTCGATCACGCCCCACAGGTCCTGCGGGGCCAGCATTTCGGTCACCGGACGTCCGGTGCTGTCCGAAACCGTCAAGGGGACCAGCAGCGCCGCGCAGACGGCCCACGCCCCGGCGAGCAGCGAAGCCCGGCGTACGGCCCGGTAACCCCCGGTATCGAGGAGACCGCTGCGCTGGGGCGGAACCAGGAACGCCGCGAACAGCAGGGCCCCGACCGTCAACGCGGCGAACAGGTCGGCGAGGGCCCGCACGGCGGGCAGGCCGTAGGTCGTCAGCGGGCCCGGATCGGGTATACCCAGCAGGCTCAGCGCCGCGGCGGCGGACAGGCTCACGACCGCCACCGCGACCAGGGCCGACAAGGCTCCCGCGACCACCGTCAGCACCGCCGGCACCGTCGCCGCACCCGCCGGTCCACCGGCCTCGGTGGCTGGTTCGGCGGCGGAGGCCTGGACTGACGACATGAGTTCGAGGGTAGTTCGGCGGGTGGCGGCGGGCCCGGCCGGGCTGTTCTGCGGGCAGCCCAAAACAAACGATCTAGATGATCGCTACACTTTTCAGCTGGACAACGCGCCCGTTGTCCGCGATGGTGGAACCACTGCCTCCGTAGCTCAGTTGGATAGAGCAAGGGCCTTCTAATCCCTAGGTCGCAGGTTCGATTCCTGCCGGGGGCGCTCCACCCACCCGACTGAGCTGCTCAGGCCAGTCGGAGTGGGTTTACCCACTCCACCGAAACTCCAAACACACCATCCACACAGAGAGTTCGGAATTTCTCCGGGACCGGGCCGGCACCGGATTCCGGCCGGTAACCACACCGCGCTCGTCCCGGATGGCCTGTCCTAGGGTTACGGGATGGGTTTGCCTTCGCCTACCGCCGATAGCCGTGCCGTCGTCACCGGCGCCTCCTCCGGGATCGGGACCGCTCTGGCCACCGAGCTCGCGCGCCGCGGGTACTCCCTCGTACTGGTGGCGCGCCGCGGTGACCTCCTCGACGATCTCGCCGACCGGCTGACGCGTACTCATGGGATCACCGCGGAGGTCCGGGCGGTGGATCTCGCCGACCGCGCCCAGCGCGCGCCGCTGTCCGAGGAACTGGCCGGGCGCGATATCTCGATCCTGTGCAACAACGCCGGGATCGCGACCTTCGGCCCGCTGGCCGAGCTGGACCCCGGATACGAACGCGACCAGCTCGAACTCAATGCCGTGGCCGTGCACGACCTGACCCTGGCGGTGTTACCGGGCATGCTGGCCCGGCGCGCGGGCGGAATCCTGGTCAGCGGATCCGCGGCCGGGAATATGCCCATCCCCAACAACGCGACCTACGCCGCGAGCAAGGCCTTCGCCAATACGTTCACCGAATCACTGCGCGGGGAGCTCAAGGGCTCGGGCGTGCACATCACCCTGCTGGCCCCCGGCCCGGTGCGCACCGAGACGCCCGATCCCGCCGAGGCGTCGCTGGTCGACCGCATGGTCCCCGACGCCCTCTGGGTCTCCTCCGACTACACCGCCCGGCTGTCGCTCGACGCTCTGGCCCGGAACAAGATGCGGGTGATCCCCGGCGTGATCGGAAAGGGGATGAGCGTGGCCGGAAACTACGGCCCGCGCGCGGTCACCGCCCCCATCGCCGGCGCGTTCTACAAGAAGCTCGGCGGCTGAGCCGACCCCCGGCGGGCCCCGGGTGTCCGCGCCGCCACACGCCCGGCGAGTACCGCAGACCGCAGGAATGCCCATCACCCGGTGCCGGGCTGATTAGGCTGGTACGAGTGTCCGACAAACTGATCGTGTGGATGGATTGTGAGATGACCGGGCTCGACCTGGTCACCGATAAGCTGATCGAAGTGGCCGCCCTGGTGACCGACAGCGATCTCCAGGTGCTCGGCGAGGGGGTGGATATCGTCATCCACGCCGACGACGAGGCGCTGGCCGCGATGCCGGACGTGGTCGCCGATATGCACGCCAGGTCGGGGCTCACCGACGAGGTGCGCCGGTCCACCGTCACCTTGGCCGACGCCGAGCAGCAGGTACTCGAATACGTCATGCAGTACGCACCGACCGCACGGACGGTACCGCTGGCCGGTAACTCCATCGCCACCGATCGCGGTTTCATCGCCCGGGATATGGCACGTCTCGACGAGCACCTGCACTATCGGATGATCGATGTGAGCTCGATCAAGGAATTGTGCCGCCGCTGGTACCCGCGGATCTATTTCGGTCAGCCGGAGAAGGGCCTGGCCCATCGCGCGCTCGCCGATATCCAGGAGTCCATCCGGGAGCTGCGGTACTACCGCCGCACCGCTTTCGTGCCCGCCCCGGGCCCGTCGACGGCGGAGATCGCCGCGATCGCCGCCGACGTCGCGGACCGGTCGCCGGGAGAAACTCCGCCCTCGCCGGGCGCCGCCGAATCGGTGCAGGTCACCGCCACACCGGAAACCGATTAGCTTACGACGGGGTAGACACGCTAGTATCTAGGCCGCCGGTGTTGATCGGCGATGGTGAGTGTAGTTCAGTTGGTAGAGCACCAGGTTGTGATCCTGGCTGTCGCGGGTTCGAGTCCCGTCACTCACCCTGAGAAGCCCGAGGGCCCCACGGTCCTCGGGCTTTTTCGTTCCCGGTCCGGCGGCTCAGCCGACGGGCTTTTCCGTGTCGACCACCGGCCCAGCGGTATCGGGCGGAGCCGTATCGCGGGCGCCCTGGTCCAGCCGGAACGGCGGATACTCGTCACGCAGCAGCGACGCGTACACCTGCACCCGCAGGATCCAGCGGTTGATTCCCATGACGAAGTCGAACAGGCCCTGGGAGTACCGGGCCACGAAGAGCAGACCGACCAATGCGACCAACGTCACCACCCCGATGAGCGGTACCCCCATGGCGCTGGCCATATCGTCCCCGTCGTCGTAGCCGACCACCCACGCGGCGCCGGTCAGCCCGCCGATGATCAGGTAGTGCGGGATCGCCAGTAGCCACCATTTCACCAGCACCAGGCCGCGGCTCAAGGTCTCCGGATAGTCGACGCCGAGGTCCGCCGGATACGTCTCGTCGGCCGCCAGCGAGAACGGCGGGTACCTATCCGTTCCGGCCGGTGACCAGGCGTAGTAGGAAACCCGCCACGACCAGCGCATCACCCCGACGCTGTAGTCGAACAGCACACGCGGGTACCGCCCGGTGAACAGGATCGCGAAAAACGCGATCAGGGTCACCACGGCATAGCCGATATGCAGGAAGAACAGGACTATGTAGTGCGGTATGGCCAGAATCCACTTCACGATCCACATCCAGCGCGACAGCGCGGGGTCCAGATCGCCTCGGATACGGACCGGATAACCGGCGGGAGCAGGCATCGTGATCAACGCTCCTTACAGTGTGCTCGTACCGGCCGGCCGGATCAGGCTCGACCGTATCTCAATTGTGAGCTACAACACACTCATTCGGGAACGTCCCGAGATACCGACACGCCATCGAGATCAGGAGCGCCGCGACAGCGCGCGGCAGGTCAGCGGACCGGGGCCTTCTCGAAGCCTTCCAGCGGCGCGATCCGGGGCAGCGCGCCGGGGTGCTTATCGTTGAGCCAGCCGATCAGTTCCTCGCGTACGGCACAGCGCAGCGACCACACCGCGTCCGAATCGCGCCCCGTCATCGATGCCCGGACCTCGATACCGGTGGGAGTGCTGTCGGTGACCAGCAGATTCCAGCTCCGGCCGTCCCAGTCGGGGTGATCACTGAGGTACTCGTAGAGATGCGCGCGCAGTTCCGATACCGGGGTGCTGTGGTCCAGATGCAGGAAGACCGTACCGGTGAGCTCCGGCCCGCCGCGGGACCAGTTCTCGTAGGGCTTGCTGTTGAAATAGGACACCGGCATGGTCAGTCGCCGGTCGTCCCAGATGCGGACCGTGAGGAACGACAGCGTGATCTCCTCGACGGTGCCCATCTCCCCCTCGACCACGACGGTATCGCCGATCTTCACCGAATCACCGAAGGCGATCTGCAGGCCCGCCATGAGATTGCTCAGCGTGGACTGGGCGGCCACACCGGCGATGATGCCGATGATGCCGGCCGAGGCCAGCAGCGAGGTGCCCAGTACCCGCAGTTCCGGGAACATGATCAACATGGCGATGGCGGCGGTGGCCACGGCCAGAACCGAACTGGTGATCCGGCGGATGAGAGTGAACTGCGTGTTCAACTGCCGGACCCGGCGCGGATCGCGGGCGCGGCGGGAGTAGGTGTTGAGCAGCCCGTCGGCGACCGCGTCGGCGATATTGACCACCAGCCAGACCGCCGACATGGTGACCATGGTGGCCAGCACGTTGAGGATGACGGCGTCCTGTCTGAGGTCCAGTTCCGCCAGCGGGTAGGTGAGCCGGAGGGCGGCGAACCCGAGGAACAGTTGCAGTGGGAGCTGCATCCGCCGCAGCATCCCCGGGACCGCGGTCTTGGGATGCCGGGTCGACCAGAACCTGAGGCCCCGGTCGATCGCCCAGCCGATCGCGATCGTCACGGCCAGCGTGCCCCCGAACACGATCAGCAGCCGTAGTACGTTTTCCACTGCGCCCACTCCTTGCCCCATCGTTCGTTCCTGTCCCCCGGACAAGGCTACAGTTCGATAACGGTGGGTCACCACCGGTCACGGGAATGCGATCGCGGCGTCTTCCGTCACGCGCTACTCCGGCGCCTGCCCGTGCGCCGAATACAACCGCACCTCGCCGCCTTCACCGAGGAACGCGTTGACCAGCATCACTTGCTCGGCCCGCAGTTGCGCGGGGTCCGGCGCGCTGGTGGTAATGGATATCTGCGGAATCGCGGCCCAATTGACCACGTACCGCTCCGGCGGCCCCGCGTCATCCGAGAGCCTGGCCAGCCGGAACACCGAGACGGTCTTGCGCTCCATGAGAGTGCGCACCACCTCCGCGATCTGCTCCGGATCCTCGAGGGCGAACAGGAAGCCGAAGGTCAGCTCCGGTGAGGAGATGTAGGCGGGCACGACCAGAGGTTAGCTCATGGATAACCGCCCGGTGTGAGTTGTCCCACCGGGCGGCTATCCGGACCCGATCAGTCGCGGGTGCCGTACGAGCGGGGCTCCGCAGTATGGGCGTCGACCACGTCGGCGTCCACCACATCCGCGTCGACCACGTCCGGTCCGACCCCCTCCGCGTCCACGACGTCCGCCTTCCGGCCGGCGGGACGGTCGGCGTCGAAGCGGCCGGGGTCCGCGTCGTCCGGCAACGGCGAATCGGATTCCCGGCTCTCGGCCGCGTCGCGGCGGGCCGCGGCGGCGGCCTCGTTCATCTCGATCGCGTCGGTGATCCACTCACCGATCTCACGGGTCACCTCGGCAACGGTGCCGGTGATGATGCCCGCGATATTGCCGACCCGGCGCGCACCCGAGGAGGTGAGTTCCTGGATCAGATCCTTGTTGGCCTCGAATTTGCCGATCATCACACGCCCGCTTTGGTTGGACTCTGCTGACGCATCACGATAACACCGGGCTCGGGACGTTTCCGCAGTACAGCGGGCAGGAACCGGGCGAAGCGGGACTCGGTGAACTGCGGCGGCAGGGCCAGCTGGAAGATCTTGGCCCAGACCGAACCGATCTGCTTGCCCAGCGGCCCGGTGTTGTAGGGCAGCCCGAACTTCTCGCACAGCGCCCGGACCTCCGGCGCGATCTGCGGGTAGCGGTTGGCCGGCAGATCGGGGAACAGGTGGTGCTCGATCTGATGCGACAGATTGCCGGACATGATGTGGAACAGCGGGCTACCGGAGATATTGGCCGAGCCCAGCATCTGGCGCACGTACCACTCCCCGCGCGTCTCCTCGGCGGTCTCGTCCTCGGTGAACGACTGCACGCCGGAGGGGAAATGGCCGCAGAAGATGATCGAGTAGGCCCACAGGTTGCGCACGATGTTCGCGGTCGCGTTCCCCGCCAGGGTGGACAGGAACAGCGGCCCCGACAGCAGCGGGAAGGCCACATAGTCCTTGAGCACCTGCCGGCCCGATTTCCGCAACTGGCCCTTGATGAGCGGTTTGAGCTCGGCCCAGCTGCGCTTGCCCTTGACGATGTTGTCGGCTTCGAGATCGTGCAGCATCACGCCCCACTCGAAGAAGACCATCAGCAGGAACGCGTACAGCGGGTTGCCCAGGTAGTACGGGTTCCACTCCTGGCCCTCGTCGATACGCAGCACGCCGTAACCGATATCGCGGTCCTTGCCGTGGATATTGGTGTAGGTGTGGTGCATGTAGTTGTGCGAATGCTTCCACTGGTCCGCCGGGCAGACGGTGTCCCATTCGAACACCCGGGAGTTCAGCCCCGGTTCACGCATCCAGTCGTACTGGCCGTGCATGACGTTGTGGCCGATCTCCATATTGTCGAGGATCTTCGACACGCTCAGCGCGGCGACGCCGGCCAGCCAGAACGGCGGCAGGAAGCCCAGGTACATGAGGCCGCGCCCGGCGATCTCGAAACCGCGCTGGGCCTTGATGATGTCGTAGATGTACTCGCGGTCGCGCTCACCCAGGTCGGCGACCACCCGGTCGCGCAGTTCGTCGAGGGTGCGGCCGATCTCTTCGACCTCGGCGGGCGAGAGGACCAGCGGTCCGTCCTTGGTTTCGGTGAGGATGGTCATCTGTTCTCCCCTTCGTGTCCAGATGTCGTCGGTGGTGCCACTCGGATACCGGTGTGCACTCAGATGTCGATGTCCACGTCGCCGACGGCGGCCTGGACGCAGAGTTGGATGGGCTGATCGGGGTCGGATTCCAGTTCGCCGGTACGCAGGTTGCGGGTGCAGCCGCTGCGCCGCACCGAGGTGCAGGAGAAGCAGATACCCATGCGGCAGCCGAACTCCGGCGTCAGGCCCGCGCCTTCGGCCTGCTCCAGCAGGGATTCGCCGGCATTGTCCGCGGTGACCCCGCTGGCGGAGAACGTCGTCGTCCCGTGCACGTCGGCGCTGTCGACCGGTACGGCCGTGGCGACGAACTCCTCGGTGTGCAGGCGTTCACCGAGATCCTCGGCGTCGAAGATCTCCCGCACCGACTCCATCAGCGGCGGCGGGCCGCAGAGGTAGGTGTGCGCGCCGGCGAACCACGGGGCCACCCGGGTGAGCTCGTCATAGGAGAAACCTCGCCCGTCCAGTTCCGGGTACCGCATCTCCAGCGCGATATTCGGGTGGGCGGCGGCGATCTCGTCCAGTTCTTCGCGATGCGGCACGAACTCCGGGGACCGCGCGTAGTGCAGGAATACCACCGGGCCGGCGTATCCCTCGTCGGCGAGGGTGCGCAGCATGGAGAGCACCGGAGTGATCCCGCTACCGCCGCTGATCAGCAGCACCCGGTCCGGGCGCCGCGCGGGCAGGTGGAAGACACCGGAGGCCGGTTCCAGATCCACGATCGTGCCGGGCCGGGCGTTCTCGTGCAGGTATCGCGAGACCAGCCCGTGCGGATGCACCCGGATGGTGAGATCGAGCCGGCGGCGCGGATCGTGCTGCGAGTTCACCGGCGAGTAGCAGCGCACGTGCCGCACCCCGTCGATGACCACTCCCACCTGCACGAATTGTCCCGCGCGCAAACCGGACCACTGCCGGGTCGGGCGCAGGCCCAGGCGGAGGGTGCCCGGGACCGAACGGTCGACCTCGACGATCCGGGCGCGCATATCGCGCACGGTGAGCATCGGCCGCACCAGTTCCAGGTACCGGTCCACCGGGTGCGGGGTGGTCAGGGTCTGCACCAGATCGAGAAGGGCCGCCATAGCCAGTTCTCCGTCCGTCCATCGGTCGCGTCACGTACTCGAACCATTTTCAGTGTACGTATGTACACTCAACTAGTGTGCCGGATACCCCGATGGAACTGTCAACCAGGAATCGGTGTGACGCGGACGACATATACGCGAGGGATGGATGGTGAACGGCTGTATGCTCACTGAAATGACCGATCAGGGAGCGAGCCGAGTCGAGCGCAAAGAGCGCACGCGGCAGGCCCTGCTCGACGGCACGCTGGCATTGGCCGCCGAACGCGGATTCGGGGCCCTGAGCCTGCGCGAGATCGCCCGATCGGCCGGTATCGTGCCGACGGCCTTCTACCGACACTTCGATTCTCTCGACGATCTCGGCGCGACTCTCGTCGACGAAGGCGTGCAGGCATTACGCCTGGCCCTGCGGCAGTTGCGCCGCACCCCGGACGCACGCCTGTCGGAAACGGTGCGGTTCGTGTTCGGCGAGGTCGCCGTGAAACGGGAGTTGTACGGATTCCTCATCCGGGAACAACGCGGGGGCACGGCGGCCCTGCGCACCGCGATCGCGCTCGAACTCCAGCTGATCGTGCGCGAACTCGTGGCCGACCTCTCCCGGGTCCGCGCACTGGACTCCTGGTCGCCCGATGATCTGGAGATCGCGGCCGACCTGCTGGTCGCCACCGTGACCGACGGTATCGCCGACTATGTCGCGGCCACGCCCCGCGAACAGCAGCCGACCGTCGAACGGACGATCGCGCAGGTCCGGCTCATCGCCCTCGGCATGGGCGTCTGGAGACCCTGATCGCGGGCGTCAGGCCGCCGATACCGGAGTCTTCACCCGGCTACCGCGATCATCGGGCGCCGGGACCAGCAGCAACGCGATCAGGCCGACGACCAGCACCACCAGCAATCCGGCGATCCCGGCCCGATCCGAATCGAATACCCAGACGTACAGCGCGAACAGCGTCGGCGACAGGAACGACGCCGCGCGTCCGGTGGTGGTGTAGAGGCCGAACAGCTGCCCCTCCCGGCCGGGCGGTGTGAGCCGGGTGAGGAATGATCGCGCCGACGCCTGCGCCGGGCCCACGAACAGGGTCAGCGCCAGGCCGAATATCCAGAACATGGCCGGCCCGGACACCACCAGCAGCGCGGCGCCGCACACCACCGCCGACGCCAGCGACACCACGATCACCCGTTTCGGCCCGACCGAATCGTCGAACCGGCCGGCCACGATCGCGCCCAGTGCCGCCACGACGTTGGCGGCGATACCGAACAGCAGCACATCGGAATCGCTGATCCCGTAGACCTTGACGGCAAGTACCGCGCCGAAGGCGAAAACACCCGCGAGCCCGTCCCGGAAGATCGCGCTGGCCACCAGGAACCAGATCACTCGGCGATCCAGGACCCAGAGTTCGCGCAGATCCCGCCACAGCACCCGGTAGGAGGCCAGGATCCCGGCCGAGGCCGCACCGGGATCGGCACCGCTACGCCGCACCTCGGGCACCGCGAAGAACACCGGCAGCGCGAACACCGCGAACCAGCACGCGGCCAGCACGACCACCAGCCGGATATTGAGTCCGTCCTCGGTCGTGACCCCGAGCAGGCCGCGTTCCGCCCCGTCGCCGGCGATGAAACCCACGTAGCAGATCAGCAGCAGGAAGATCCCGCCGAAGTAACCCATCGCCCAGCCGAACCCGGAGACGCGGCCCACGGTC
>NZ_JBSFRU010000165.1:0-13373 GCF_053589395.1 Nocardia sp. NPDC003345 | reverse complement strand
CGAAACAGGGTCCGGGCGGCTCCGCCTACAGCTTCGCCAAACAGATCGTCGCCCACTACGTCAACGATCTGGCCAACCAGCTGGCCCGCAAGATGATCCGGGTCAACGCGGTACATCCGACGAACGTGAACACCGAGATGTTGCACAACGAAGGGATGTACCAGGTCTTCCGTCCCGACAAGGAAGCGCCCACCCGCGCGGAGGCGGAGGCGGCGTTCCCGGCCATGCAGGGCATGCCGGTGCCCTATATCGAACCCCGGGACGTATCGAACCTGATCGTCTTCCTCGCCGGTGACGATTCCCGCTACATCACCGGAAGCCAGCTTCGCGTCGACGCCGGCGGGTACGTCAAAGCCGTTCCCTGGGGCAAATAGCCCTGTTCCCGAAGGAGCCCGGTCCTCGAGTTTCGAACCCCCATGTCCACGTATCGGCCGGAACCGGCCCCCGCACCTATCCCGCCGGCCGCCCGGCGTGCCGCGATCGCCGGTTTCGCCGGCACCTTCATCGAGTACTACGACTTCGCGCTGTACGGAGTACTGACGGTCTACTTCGCACCGCTGTTCTTTCCCTCCGACAACGACGCCACCTCGTTCCTGGTGGGACTCGGGGTCTTCGGCGCGGGCTTCGTCGCCCGCCCGATCGGCGGGATGGTCTTCGGCCGCATCGGCGACCGGCGCGGCCGCCGGACCGCCCTGATGGCGACCGTCATCCTGATGGGCACCTGTTCGGCGGTGATCGGGTTGCTTCCCACCTACGAAACGCTCGGGATCGTCGCGCCCATCGTCCTGGTCCTGTCGCGTATCGGCCAGGGGCTCTCGGCCGGAGCCGAGATGCTCGGCTCGGTCACCTACGTCCTGGAATCCGCGCCACCGGACAAACGCATCCTGCTGAGTTCACTCACGCCGTTCGGCGCCGGGCTCGGCGGCTCGAGCGGCGCGGTCCTCGCGGCCGTGCTGGCGTTGAACGTGTCGGCGGACAGTATGACCGACTTCGGCTGGCGTATCCCGTTCCTCGTCGCCGCGCCGCTGACCCTGCTCGCCTTCCTGCTGCGCCGGCGGATCGAGGATTCACCCGAATTCGCGAAAATGGTGCGTGACAACGAGATCGTGCGCTCCCCGCTGGCCGAGACCCTGCGGGGACACCGTCGCACCGTGCTCGTCGCGGGCGGTATCGCCATCGGCGTGAACGGCACCGCGGGTGTCGCGCAATGGTTCGGCGTCTACCTCGCCGGTAACAGGGAACTGCCGACGGCCACGGTGCTCATCACCTACGCGACGGCGATGGTCTTCGGCGCACTGTGGGTTCCGCTCGCGGGCGCACTGACGGACCGCTTCGGGCAACGCCGAATGCTCACCGCGGTACTCACACTGTTCATCGTGTTGTCGGTACCCATCTTCTGGCTCCTGTCCGAAACGGAGCATCCCGTCCTGCTGTTCGCGGGTATGGGGACCTACCTCGTACTCACCAACATGGTCATGGCACCGGGGTTCAGCTTCATCGCCGAGCTCTTCCCACCCGCCATCCGCTACACCGCGTCGAATTTCGGCCAGAACATCGGCACCGTCCTCGGTGGCGGGACCGCCCCGCTGGTCTGCGGGACACTGCTACTCGCCACCGGGTCCGATTTCGGCCCGGTCCTGTGGATCGCCGGCATGGGTCTGATCGGGTTGGGTGCGGTCGCGGCGGCCCACCGGATCGCGGGCGGTCGGCGTGTGGAGGCCCCGGCGCCGGATGAACGCCGTACGGATCCGCTACCGGAGGGCACGTAACCCCACCCGCCCCAGATGTCGCGTAGGGATGGATTCCTGAATAGCGGCACCGGCCCGCGCGGATCTTGTCGACTCCGTGTCTCGTCTCCCGGCGTAGGCGGGCCAGGACGGCCGATATCTGCCGGACGCCGCATGCGGACAACGACAGGACGCCCGATCGCGGCGCTCTGCCCGCGACCTCGACCGCGCTCTCCGGGGTGGTATCCCCGGAAAGCGCGGTCGGCTCACGGAACGATGGCCGAGCGCGTCACCGGTTCCGGCGCCTCCTGGCGGGCGAAGATGCCGCGGCGCAGAGCTGTCAGCAACGCTTCGCGGGTCTCTTCGGGCCGGATGAGCTCGTCGAACCCCATATGTTCGGCGGAGTGGTAGGACGCCAGGAGTTCCATCTCCCGCAACTGCGCCGCGATATCCTCGTCCGCGCCCGAGGCCAGGCCGAGGGCCGCCGCACTCATCGCCCCCATGGTGGCACCGGGATAGGCGAAGGCCGCGGTCTGGTTGTCGAAGCCGATGAGCGACATGACCATCGAACCGAACCCGTAGGCCTTGCGCAGTGTCACATGCAGTTTGATCGTGGTCGCCGTGGTCTGGGCGACGAACATCCGGGCACCCGCGCGCAGCACACCTTCGCGTTCGGATTCGCTGCCGGGCAGCATGCCCGGATTGTCGGCGAGGAACACCAGCGGCAGGTGGAACGAATCCGCCACCGAGATGAAGTGGGCGGCCTTCTCGGCGGCGGCGGTGTCGATCGAGCCTGCCAGCACCTGCGGCTGATTGGCGACCACCGCCACCGGGTGCCCGCCGAGATGCGCCAGGGCGCAGACCATCGCGGTGCCGTACCCGGGCTGCACCTCGAACCAGTCGGGGGTATCGAAGACCACGTCGAGCACCGCCCGGACGTCGTAGGTGTTGCGGTTGTCCCGCGAGATGATGTCCAGCAGTTCCGGGGTCGGCCGCGGTTCGGTGGAATCGTCGGAGAGCAGTGCGGGCGGATACGACCACGCGCTGGACGGGAAGTAGGAGAGATAGCGCCGGATATCGTCGAGGGCGTCCTCGTCGTTGTCGGCGAGATTGTGGATCAGACCGCTCGGCACCGCCACGCCGGGGCCGCCGAGGTCCTCTTTGCCGATGTCCTCGCCGGTGGACTCCCGCACCACCGGCGGGCCCGCGGTGAAGATCGCGCCCTGTTTGCTCATGATCGCGAAATCCGATACCGGTGCGATGAGCGCACCGTGGCCGGCCGAGGCTCCGAGCACCCCGGTGACCATGGGCACCCGGCCCGAACACCGGGCCTGGGCGAGCAGATCGGTGGGGGTCCGCCCGTAGTGCGCGCCGGTGGGCCGGAATCCCGCGCCCTCCAGCAGCATCACCAGCGGCACCTTGTTTCGTACGGCCAGTTCGGCCAGGCGATAGCGTTTGGCGTTACTGCCCGGCGCGATGGTTCCCGCCACGGTGGTGAAGTCCTCCGCGCCCACCATGACCGGTGTCCCGTGGATCAGGCCCGAGCCGGTGACCACCGCGTCGGCGGCGACCTCACCGCCGACCAGGGCGCCGAATTCCTGGAATGTTCCCGGATCGAGCAGATAGGTGACCCGCTCCCGCGCGGTCAGTTTGCCCTTCGCCCGGTGTCTGGCCACCCGCTCGGGCCCGCCCATGGCCGCCGACCGCTCCCGGCGGCCGTCCAGGTCCTCGAGCGTTTCCTTCCAGCCTCGTGCGTTCGTCATCTCGTCCTCTCCGCGCAGTGGCCGGCTCAGCGGAACCGCCCGCCGGCGACCGCGGCCGCCGGCATCGATTCACTGCGATCCACATGGCCGCATCGACATCATCCGGTAAAGTATACCGTTGGTATTACAGTTTCAATGCCGGAAGGAACGCGGATGGACCACGAGAATTCCCGGGCCGAGAACCCGGCCATCCCCCGCCGGCCGGACGACCTCACCGCGGAGTGGCTCACCGCCGCGCTCGGCGGCACCGCGACAGCACTCGTCGAGCGGGTGGATGTGGAACCGATCGGCACCGGGCAGACCGGTGCCACCTACCGGCTCACGGCGAGATACCGGATCCCGCCCACCACACCGCTACCGGACACGTTCGTGGTGAAACTCCCCGCTCAGGACGACGGTGTACGCGCCGGGGTCACCCTGGGCTACCGCAGCGAGGTGGAGTTCTACTCCGGAATCGCACGGCAGACGAAGGTCCCGGTACCGCGCTGCCACCACAGCGCCGTGAACGACGACGCCTCCGAGTTCGTCCTGCTGCTCGACGATCTGGCGCCGGCGGCACCCGGCGATCAGGTGGCCGGATGCGGCGAGGCGGTCGCGCTGCGGGCGGTGACGGCGCTGGCCGGGCTGCACGGCCCCTCCTGGTGCGATCCGGACTGGCTGACCCTGCCGGTGGGCGCGATGCCGAAGCCCGGTGACGCGGCGGCCGCCGAGGGCCTCGGCCAGGTAGCGGCCATGGCCCTACCTGCCACGCTGGAGCGGATCGGCCCCGGACTCACCGACGAAGACCGCCACACCTTGCGCGCCGCGCTGGAACTCGTCACCCCGTGGCTGCTCACCGACACCGGGCGATACGCGCTGATGCACGGCGACTACCGGCTGGACAATATGCTCTTCGACGATTCGCGGTTCTATGTGGTCGACTGGCAGACCCTCGGCGTCGGCCTGCCCGCCCGCGATCTCGCCTACTTCACCGGCACCTGCCTGGAGCCGGAAATGCGGGCGGCGACCGAAACCGAACTGGTCGCGGCCTATCACGCTGCCCTGCTCCGGTACGGCGTGCGCGAGTACGACCTGGACACCTGCCTGCTCGACTATCGGCTCGGAATGCTGCAGGGCCCGTTGATCATCGCGCTCGGGACCGCGTTCGCCACCCCGACCGAACGCGGCGAGGCGCTGTTCCGGGTGATGCTGCGCCGCAGCTGCCGCGCGATCCGTGAACTCGGCACGCTCGACCTCGTACGCGCCGCCGGCGCGCACCTCTGAACGAACAGGAGACACCCCCGATGGATCTGGGACTCACCGGCGCGACCGCGGTCGTGGTGGGCGGAAGCAGCGGCATGGGCCTGGCCACCGCACGCTGCCTGGCCGAGGAAGGCGCCCGGGTGGCGGTCATCGGCCGTTCCGCGGCCGGTGTCGCCGACGCGGCCCGCGACCTCGCCGAGCGCGGCAGCCCGGATGCCGTCGGCTTACCGGCCGACGCCCGCGCCCCCGCGGCGGTCGAGGCGCGCTTCGACGAACTCGCCGACCGCTGGGGCGGCGGGCTCAATGTCCTGATCAACGCGGTCGGGCCGGACGCTCGCGGCACCTTCGACACCCTCTCCCCCGAACAATGGCGTGAGGCGATCGACCACGGAGCGATGACGATGGTCAACAGCGTCCAGGCCGCGCTGCCACTGCTGCGCCGCGCCGAATGGGCTCGTATCGTGAACTTCTCCGCGCACTCCACCCAGCGGCAGAGCACCGGCCTGGTGGCCTACACCGCCGCCAAGTCGATGGTCACCAGCGTTTCCAAGAACCTGTCCCTGCTGCTCGCGCCGGAGGAGATCCTGGTCAATGTGGTCTCGCCGGGCACCTTCGTGACACCGGCACTCCAGAACTGGGCCCGCTCGGCCGGCGTGGACAGTGCCGACCCCTACCGCCTCATGGCCGCCATCGGCGAGCAATTCGGCCATCCCGCCCAGATGCCGCGCGCCGGGCTGCCCGAGGAAATCGGCCCGGTGGTCACCTTCCTCGCCTCCCGGCGGAACTCGTATATGACCGGCGCGAACGTCAATGTCGACGGCGGGTCGGATTTCACCTGACGTCGTGGGGGCATCCGCGTGGCCCGGCCGCGCAACCGGTCATATCGGTGCTGCCGAACGCCGGGCCCGCAGCCGGCCTTCGGGCAGTTCCCGGGTACGCAGCTGCCGTTCGTAGTGATAGAAATCGACCTGCTGGGTGTGTCGCGGCCGGTCCAGTACCTGCCCGAGGTAGAACTCCTCGTCGGCGGTGATCACCCGCTCCATCACTTCCGGCGCGGGCGGGAGATATTCACCGGCGGCGTAGGCGGCGATGAGGCGGGCCTGACATTCGACGAACGGGAACAGGGTCGGCACCGATTGCGCGAAACCGGCGAAGGCGAGGTCGGGCATACCCGGCCGGAAGATGCGTTTGTAGAGGCGGATCCGGTTGTCCGGGGCACTCACGATTTCGGGGCCGAAGAACGGGAACGTGATGTTGTAACCGGTGGCGTAGACGATCACGTCGATCTCGGCGCTCGTCCCGTCGCAGAACCGCACCGTGGGGCCGTCCAGCCTGTCGATATCGGGTTTCGGGATCACATCACCGGAACCGAGCCGCAGTGGCAGTTCCACCGACTGGGTGCCGTGGGCGTCGAGGAACCGGTGCCGGGGCCGCGGCAGGCCCAACCGGCCCGGATCGCCGGAAATGAACTCGGCGATGGTGTTGACCAGGGGACGGAACAATATCCGCGGTATGTACTGCGCATTCGCCGCGTACCGGTCGAGCGGCCGGCCCGCCATGTACTTCGGCACGATCCAGGAGCCGGAGCGGGTGGACAGATAGACCGTGTTCCGCAGGGTTCGCGAGGACAGTTCGACGGTGATATCGGCGGCGCTGTTGCCCAGGCCCACCACCAGAATGCGTTTATCCCGCAGCTCGAGGGGATCGGCGGGATCGATATAGGCGTGGGAGTGGATGACCTGCCCGTCGAAGTGCCCGGGGAACCGCGGGTACCGCGGATCCCAGTGGTGCCCGTTCGCGACGATCAGGAACTCGGTGTCGTACCGCTCGTCGGTCCCGAGCCGCAGCGTCCATCCACCGCCCGGCCGCGGTTCGGCGCGTATCACCGGGGTCCCGAACCGGATCCGCTCGAGCAGCCCGAACGATTGCGCGTAGTCGTCCAGGTATCGCTTGATCAGGCTGTGGTGCGGAAAGTCCGGATACCCGTCGGGCATCGGGAAATCACGGAACGACAGCTGATACTTCGAAGTGTCGATATGCAGCGATCGGTAGGCGCTGGAATGCCCGTTCGGATTTCCGAACGCCCAGTTACCGCCGATCCGGTCCGACGATTCGAAACAGAGGTAGGGCACCCCGTAGTCGGCGAGCATCTTGCCCGCGGTGAGCCCGGCGATACCTGCCCCGATGATCACCGTCGTACCCGGCCGGAAAGCATCCACGACCCTCTCCTGTCGATCGTGCGCCCGGCCCGCGGCCGGGCGCTGTCACCGCGGCCGTCAGGTGGTGACGATCGTGGCGCCGGCCGTACCGGGCGCACCGTAGAGCAGCGCGAGGCCCGCCTTGGGGCCGTTCGGCACCTGCCGCTCCCCCGCGGTGCCGCGCAGTTGCAGCACCAGCTCGTGCAACTGCCGCAGCCCCGAAGCGCCGATCGGTTCCCCGTTGGCGATGAGTCCGCCGTCGGTGTTCACCGGTATCGAGCCGGAGATCTCGGTGGCGCCCTCGGCGATCAGCTTCTCCTGGTCGCCGTGCGCACACAGACCGGTTTCGGCCATATGGATCACTTCGGCACCGGCATCGGTGTCCTGTAACTGGGCGACATCGATATCGGACGGCGCGATACCGGCGGACTCGAACGCGGCGCGCGCGGCGTAGACCGACGGCGCGACATCCTCCCGCACCGGCGCATAGGTTGTATTCACCTCGTAGGCACCGTATTTGCGGGTCCGGATCTCGACCGCCCGCACATACACCGGCCTGGCGGTGAACCGGTGCGCCAGATCGGCCCGGCACATGATCACGGCGGCCGCCCCCTCGTCCGGCGCGCAGAACATGTAGTGCGTCAGCGGGTAGTTGAGCATCGGCGCCGCCAGGATGTCGTCCTCGGCGATCGGCTTACGCCGGAAAGCGTTCGGATTCAGCACGCCGTTGCGGTAGTTCTTCGCCGCGACCTTGGCCAGGGTGCGCTGGGAGATTCCGTGGTCGTGCAGGTAGCGGTTGGCCTTCATACCGAAGAACTGGGTGGTCAGGTACTGGCCGTTCTCGCCGTACCATTTCGGCATCCCGACGAGGGTGGGGTCGACGGTGAAGGCACCGCGCGGATGCTTGTCCAGGCCGATCGCGATCCCGATATCGTATTTGCCGAGGCGGATCGCGTCGGCGCAGGCCTCGGTGGCGCTCGCGGCGGTCGCACAGGCGTTGAACACATTGGTGAAGGGCAGGCCGGTGAGCCCCATCAGGCTCACGATGGCGTCGGGATTGGCGATTTCCCAGCTGCCGCCCACCGCGAACTGGATATCCTTCCATTCCAGCCCGGCATCCCCCAATGCGGCCCGGATGGCATCCGCGCCCATCTGCATCGCGGTCTTTCCCTCGAATCGGCCGAACGGGTGCAGGCCGACACCGATGATGGCGACATCGTTTGTCATCTGAAAAGCTCCTGGTCGTCTACAACGGCTGGAAGGCGAAGGTGAGGACCTCGGTGCCGTCGGCGTCGGTGCCCAGCGGCACGGTGGTCAGCCCGACCCGCATCCCGAATTCCAGGTTTCGCGGATCGTTCTCGGTGAGCCTGCCCTCCACCCGGATGACGTCGCCGAGCTGCACCAGCCCGACGCCGAACGGGACGAATGTCTTCGCGGTCTCGTCACCGAGGTAGGGCGGCCCCGGCAGGAATCCCTGAGTGGTCCAGGCGACCAGTACCCCCTCGGCCGGCAGGTGCACGGCGCCGACCGCGGGCCGGCTGCACCGGGGACACAGTTCCTGAACCGGGAAGACCGTCGCCCCGCAGTCACCGCAGGCCCCGCCGACGAGCCGGAAGTCCCCGTCCGGCCAGGTCGATATCTCCGGTGCGATCATTCGCTGCATCGTTGTCGTCCTCGCTTCTACCGACGTCCTTACCGTATAGCCGACTCGGCACTGGGCGGTGCCGCATCCGGTCACGCAATGGTAGCTTACGGTAATATCAACGGTAACCATTTCGACCTGACAGTCGCGAGGTGGATTCATGAGCTCGAAAATTCCCGGTGACCTCGAGGAACTGCTGCATCGGCCCCTCGTGGGCGTTCTCGCGACTGTGCCGCCCGACGGGTCACCGGAGCAGTCACCGATGCGCTTCACCTGGGACGGCGCCCATCTGCGCATGAGCCATACGATCCCGCGACGTAAATTCACCAGCCTGCAGGCCAATCCGAACTACTCGTTCCTGCTCACCGATCCGGACGCGCCGGCACGCTGCCTGGAGATTCGCGGCTGGCTGGTGACCGTACAGGGCGACGAGGACGGAAAATTCTACGCGGAACTGGGCGAACGCTACGGCGACACCGACTGCGAGCCCCCCGCGGACGTGGACGACCGGGTCGTCCTGATTCTCGACGCGACCCGGTTCGTCGCCAAATAGCCATTCAGGAGAAACCGATATGACTCGAGCCCCCGGCATCCCGATCTTCGACGCCGACGCCCATATGTACGAGACGGCCGACGCCCTGACCCGGTACCTGCCCGATCGGTACCGGCAGGCGGTGCAGTACGTCCGGATCGGACGGCACACCCGGATCGCGATCAACGGCCGGATCACCGACTTCATCCCGAACCCGACGTTCGAACGGGTCGCCGCGCCCGGCGCGCACGAGAAGTTCTTCGCCGGCGAGAACACCGACGGCCTGACTCTGCGGGAGATGCAGGGCGAGGCCATCGAGGCACCCGCCGCCACCCGCAACCCCGCGGACCGGATCGCCGAACTCGATCGCCAGGGCGTCCGGGAAACGCTCAACTACCCCACCCTCGCCAGCCTGGTCGAACATTCCGCGGCCGACGACCCCGAACTGACCATGGCCGTCATCCACGCGCTGAACCGGTGGATGCTGGAGCACTGGAGCTACGTCTACGAGGACCGGATCTTCAGTACCCCGATCATCAACTGCGCCGAGGTCGACGGCGCCCGGCGTGAGCTGCGGTACATCCTCGACAACGGCGCGAAGGTCGCACTGATCAAACCGGCGCCGGTGAAAGGTGTGAACGGCTGGCGTTCCCCCGCCCTGCCCGAATTCGATCCGTTCTGGCGCGACGTCCAGGACGCGGGCCTGCCGATCGTGCTGCACGCCAGCCAGCCGCCGCTGGACGAATACGTCAACAAATGGGAACCACCCGCCACGAAGAACTTCATGGCCATGAGCTCGTTCCGCTGGCTGGCGCTCGGGCACCGGGAGATCTCGGACATGATCGGCAGCCTCATCTGCCACGGCACCCTCACCCGGTTTCCCCGGCTACGCATAGCCAGCGTGGAGAACGGCAGCTCGTGGATCCACCCGCTGTTCCACGATCTCACCGACCTGACCAGGAAGATGCCGCAGAACTTCCCCGAAGATCCGCTCGAGGTGTTCCGCCGCAATATCTGGGTGAGCCCGTTCTGGGAGGGTTCGGTCGCCGATGTGGTCGGCACCGTCGGCTGGGACCGGGTGATGTTCGGCTCCGACTACCCGCATCCCGAGGGGTTGCCCGAGCCTAAGGCGTACTGGAAGTACGCCGAGGGCATGGACAACCGGCGGACCTGGGATTTCCTGGGTGACAACGCGCGCCGCTTCCTGGGCCTGCCGATCGAGAATCCGGATCCGGCCGCCGCCCAACCCCCGGCAGCAGCCATCTCGGCAGCGTTATAGTTCTTCTTACAGTAAAGGGCTCGAAGGGAGTACCTCCGTGGACAAGAACGATATGATCCTCATCAGCGTCGACGACCACATCATCGAACCGCCCGATATGTTCGCCAACCATCTGCCCGCGAAGTACGCCGACGACGCACCACGCCTGGTACGGATGGACAACGGCGCGGATATGTGGAAATTCCGGGACCGGGTGATCCCGAATGTCGCGCTCAACGCCGTCGCGGGCCGCCCGAAGGAAGAGTACGGCCTGGAGCCGGAGGGCCTCGACGAGATCCGTCCCGGCTGCTACAACGTCGACGAACGGGTCAAGGATATGAACGCCGGCGGCGTGCTGGCGCAGATGAACTTCCCGTCCTTCCCCGGTTTCGCCGCCCGCCTGTTCGCCACCGAGGACTCGGACTTCTCACTGGCACTGGTGCGGGCCTACAACGACTGGCATATCGACGAATGGTGCGGCGCCTACCCGGGCCGTTTCATCCCCATGGCACTTCCGGTGATCTGGGATGCCGAACTGTGCGCGCGGGAGGTGCGCCGGGTGTCGGAGAAGGGCGTGCACGCGCTCACCTTCACCGAGAACCCGGCCGCACTCGGTTACCCGAGCTTCCACGACGAGTACTGGAACCCGCTGTGGAAGGCCCTGGTGGACACCGACACCGTGCTCAACGTGCACATCGGCTCGTCCGGCAAGCTCTCCATCCCCGCCACGGACTCACCGCCCGATGTGATGATCACCCTGCAGCCGATGAACATCGTCTCCGCGGCGGCCGATCTGCTCTGGTCACGCCCGGTGAAGGAGTACCCCGACCTCAAGATCGGGCTGTCCGAGGGCGGCACGGGCTGGATCCCCTATTTCCTGGAGCGCGTCGACCGCACCTTCGATATGCACTCCACCTGGACGATGCAGGACTTCGGCGGGAAGCTGCCCAGCGACGTGTTCCGTGAGCACTTCCTGACCTGCTTCATCAGCGATCCGATCGGGGTCCGGCTGCGCCACGAGATCGGCATCGACAATATCGCCTGGGAAATGGACTATCCGCACAGCGATTCCATGTGGCCGGGCGCACCCGAGGAACTGAACTCGGTGTTCGAGGCCGAGCACGTCACCGACGACGAGATCCAGAAGATGACCCACCTCAACGCCATGAAGTGGTACTCGTTCGACCCCTTCACCCACGTACCGCGGGAGAAGGCGACGGTCGGCGCGCTGCGCGCCGCCTCGGCCGATCACGACGTCAGCATCAGGGCGCGCAGCCACCACCAGACCACTGCCGCGGAGAAACTGGCCGCCTTCCGCTCCCAGATCGACGCGGCCACCGCCCACACGGCCACCGAATAGCGGCACCGGCGCGCCGGCTCCCGACCGGCCGGACCGAAAGGATACGAAATGACGACGCTGGATTATCTCGCCGTGGACGTCGACAACCACTACTACGAACCGCTGGACGCCTTCACCCGCCATCTGCCCAAGGAGTTCAGGACCCGCGGCGTACAGATGGTGACCAGCGGTAAACGCACGCTGGCGGTGATGGGTGAGAAGGTCAACCACTTCGTCCCCAACCCGACGTTCGACCCGATCGTCGAACCGGGCTGTCTCGATCTGCTGTTCCGCGGCGAGATTCCCGACGGGGTGGACCCGGGGTCACTGATGAAACTGGACCGGCTGCCCGATCATCCGGAGTACCAGAACCGTGAGGCCCGCGTGAAGGTCCTGGACCGGCAGAAACTGGAGACCGTCTTCATGCTGCCGACCTTCGCCTGCGGCGTCGAGGAGGCACTCAAACACGATATCCCCGCGACGATGGCCTCGCTGCACGCGTTCAACCTGTGGCTCGACGAGGACTGGGGCTTCGATCGCCCCGACGGCCGGTTCGTCTCGGCGCCCATCATCTCCCTCGCCGACCCGGAAGCCGCCGTCGCCGAAGTCGAATTCGTGCTGGAACGTGGCGCGAAACTGGTGCTGGTGCGCCCCGCGCCCGTCCCCGGCGTCACCGGGCCGCGCTCCCTGGGCGATCCGCGGCACGACCCGGTGTGGGCTCGCTTGGCCGAAGCCGGCGTGCCGGTGGGATTCCACCTGTCCGACAGCGGTTACCTCGCCATCGCGGCGCTGTGGGGAGGTAAGGCGACATTCGAGGGATTCGGCAAGAAGGATCCGCTGGACCAGCTCCTGCTCGACGACCGCGCGATCCACGACACGATGGCCTCGATGATCGTGCACCAGGTGTTCACCCGCCATCCGGCCCTCAAGGTGGTCAGCATCGAGAACGGTTCCTACTTCGTCCACCGGTTGATCAAACGACTGAAGAAGGCCGCGAACACGGCGCCGTACCACTTCAAGGAAGACCCGGTGGAGCAACTGCGGAACAATGTCTGGATCGCGCCCTACTACGAGGACGATGTCAAATTACTCGCCGAGACCATCGGTGTGGACAAAGTCCTGTTCGGCTCCGACTGGCCCCACGGCGAGGGCCTCGCCGATCCGACCACTTTCACCGCCGATATCCCTCAGTTCCCGGAATTCTCCTACGAGGACACCCGGAAGGTGATGCGCGACAACGCGCTCGAGCTGCTCGGTGCCAGGGTTTCGACCAGCGTGCCCGGCTGATCACAACGGTGGGGTGGGCCGGCAACTGGGATTTCCCGAGGTGCCGATCGAGGGCGCCGACGAAGGCTGCGTCGGCGACTCTCCCGACGGTGTCGGTGGGCAGTGCACGGCCTCCGATCGCTCGGGTTGTTCAACCCGATGATCCTGGACCATTTCCGCTCGTGCTGCCCCGCGGCGAGCCCCAGCAAACCCGAACACCGGGTTCAGTATCACGCTGCCTGCCTGCAGGGGCCAACACCCGGCTCGACCAGCCGATTAGCTCTCCCGAGCACCTCTGAGGTAATCTCATCGAGCACCCGGCGCCGGGTGCGACGGGCTGTGGCGCAGTTTGGTAGCGCACTTGACTGGGGGTCAAGTGGTCGCAGGTTCAAATCCTGTCAGCCCG
>NZ_JBSFRU010000164.1:0-13445 GCF_053589395.1 Nocardia sp. NPDC003345 | reverse complement strand
GACCAGGCCGCTGCGCACCAGGGCGTTGCGCGACTGATCCTCGATCACATCGGTCAACGGGCAGGCCGCCGAGGTCAGGGTCATATCCAGGACCGCGGTGGTCTCCTCGACGCGCATCCCGTACACCAGGCCGAGGTCGACCACGTTGATGCCGAGCTCGGGATCGACGACATCGCGCATCGCCTCCTCGAGATCGGCCAGCTGCTCGATTTCCTCGGCCGAGAGCTCGGCCTCGGCCGGTGCGGCGGCGGCCTCCGGAGTGGATTCGGTGGCGGAAGTCTCGGTCATGGTGTTTCCCCGTTCCGTACTCGCTCGGTATCGGATGCCGCGCCCGCGGCGACGGCGTCTGCCGCACCGTCGATCCGGAATACGGCGTCCTTGAAAGCCATCCAGCCCAGTAGCGCGCATTTCACCCGGGCCGGATATTTCGCGACACCGGCGAAGGCGATCCCGTCGCCGATGATGTCCTCGTCACCCTCGACGGTACCCCGGCTGCCGATCATCTCGTTGAACGAGTCGACCACGGCCAGCGCTTCGGAAAGCGGCAGGCCGATGACCTGATCGGTCAGTACCGAGATCGAGGCCTGGCTGATCGAGCAGCCCTGCCCGTCGTAGGACACATCCTCGACGTCGCCGTCCGCGCCGAGCCGCACCCGCAGCGTCACCTCGTCCCCGCAGGTGGGATTGACGTGGTGCACCTCCGCGCCGAACGGCTCCCGGAGACCGCGGTTGTGCGGATGTTTGTAGTGGTCCAGGATCACTTCCTGGTACATCTGCTCCATGCGCATGTTCTAGGCAACCCCGAAGAAGCTCTGGGCCTTCCGCACCGCGGCGACCAGCCGGTCCACCTCGTCCACGGTGTTGTACAGCGCGAACGAGGCCCGCGCGGTCGCGGCGATGCCGAAGCGGCGGTGCAGCGGCCAGGCGCAATGATGACCGACCCGGATCGCGACGCCCTCGTCGTCCAGGATCTGGCCCAGATCGTGCGCGTGGATACCCTCGGCCACGAACGCCACCGCGCCACCGCGGTCCACGTTCTCGGTCGGCCCGAGGATACGGATGCCCGGGATATCGCCCAGCCCCGCGAGCGCCGCGTCGACCAGGGTGTGCTCGTGTGCGGCCACCGCGTCCATCCCGATATCCCGCAGATATCGCACCGCGGCGCCGAGCCCGACGACCTGCGAGGTCATCGGCACCCCGGCCTCGAAGCGCTGCGGCGGCGGGGCGAAGGTCGTCTTCTCCATGGTCACGGTCTCGATCATGGAACCGCCGGTGATGAAGGGCGGAACCTCTTCGAGCAGCGCCCGTTTGCCGTACAGCACGCCGACACCGGACGGACCCAGCATCTTGTGCCCGGAGAACGCGGCGAAATCCACCTCCAGCGCAGCGAAATCAACCGGCGCGTGCGGCACCGACTGGCAGGCGTCCAGCACCACCAGCGCACCCACCGCCCGGGCCCGGCGCACCAGTTCCCGTACCGGGGCCACCGCGCCGGTCACATTGGACTGATGGGTGAATGCCACGACCTTGGTGGCCGGCGAGAGCTCGAGCGAATCCAGGTCGATACGGCCGTCGTCGGTGACGCCGTACCACCGCAGCGTGGCACCGGTGCGGCGGGCGAGTTCCTGCCACGGCACCAGATTCGCGTGATGTTCCAGCTCGGTGATCACGATCTCGTCGCCCGGGCCCAGGTGATACGGGAACCGGTCGTCGGCGAACGCGTAGGTCACCACGTTCAGCGATTCGGTGGCGTTCTTGGTGAACACGATCTCGTCGGCGGCGACACCGACGAACCGGGCGATCTCGGCGCGGGCGTCCTCGTAGGCGTCGGTCGCCTCCTCGGCCAGCTGATGCGCGCCACGGTGCACCGCCGAATTCCGTTCGGTCAGGAATTCACGTTCGGCGTCCAGCACCGCCAGCGGCCGCTGCGAGGTGGCCCCGGAATCCAGGTACACCAGCGGCTTCCCGTCCCGGACCGTACGGTTCAGGATCGGGAAGTCGGCCCGGATCCGGGCGACATCGAAGGCGGGAAGGGTCGCGGTCATCTCAGGCTCCGGCTCCGGCCGTCTGGGTGAATTTCACATAGCCGTTCGCGTCCAGTTCCTCGGCGAGTTCGGCGCCGCCCTCGGCGACGATGCGCCCGCCCACGAACACGTGCACGAACTCCGGCTGGATATAGCGCAGGATGCGCGTGTAGTGCGTGATCAGCAGAACCCCGCCGTTCTCCCGCTCCTTGTAGCGGTTGACGCCCTCGGAGACGATGCGCAGCGCGTCCACGTCGAGGCCGGAGTCGGTTTCGTCGAGAATGGCGATCTTCGGCTTCAGCAGGCCCAGCTGCAGGATCTCGTGGCGCTTCTTCTCACCGCCGGAGAAACCCTCGTTCACACTGCGATCGGCGAAGGCGGCGTCGATATCGAGTTCGTTCATCGACTCCTTCACCTCTTTGACCCAGTGCCGCAGTTTGGGCGCCTCGCCGCGCACCGCGGTCGCGGCCGTGCGCAGGAAGTTCGACATCGAGACACCGGGAACCTCGATCGGGTACTGCATGGCCAGGAACAGACCCGCCCGCGCCCGCTCGTCCACCGACATCTCCAAGACGTCCTCGCCGTCGAGGGTGATCGAACCCGAGGTGACGGTGTACTTGGGATGTCCGGCGATGGCATAGGACAGCGTCGACTTACCGGAGCCGTTGGGGCCCATGATGGCGTGCGTCTCGCCGGATTTCACGGTGAGGTTCACCCCGTTGAGGATCTTGACGGTATCCCCGTCCGGAGTGTTGACCTCGGCGTGCAGGTCCTTGATTTCCAGGGTGGTCATGGCGTGATGGATTCCTTCGGTGGCTGTGAGGCTGTGGATTCGGTCAGGCGCCGATGGCGGCGAGTTCGGCCTCGATGGCCGCCTCCAACCGCTCGGCGACCTCTTGGACCGCGATCTTCTGGATGATCTCGTGGAAGAACCCGCGCACCACCAGGCGGCGGGCGGCGTCTTCCGGGATACCGCGGGCACGCAGATAGAACAACTGCTCGTCGTCGAACCGGCCGGTCGCCGAGGCGTGGCCGGCGCCGACGATCTCACCGGTCTCGATCTCCAGGTTCGGCACCGAATCGGCGCGGGCGCCGTCGGTGAGCACCAGGTTGCGGTTGATCTCGAACGTATCGGTGCCCTCGGCCGCGGCCCGGATCAGCACATCGCCGACCCAGACCGTGCGGGCGTCACCCTTGTGCGAATCCGGATCGCCCTGTAGCGCGCCCTTGTACAGCACATTCGATTTGCAGTGCGGGACGGCGTGGTCGACCAGCAGCCGCTGTTCGAAATGCTGGCCCGCATCGGCGAAATACAACCCGAGCAGTTCGGCGTCGCCGCCCGGTCCCGCGTAGCGGACATTGCCGGTGAGCCGGACCAGATCGCCGCCGAGGGTGACCGCGGTATGCCGCAGCACCGCGTCACGGCCCACGAGCGCGTGATGGGCGGTGGCGTGCACGACATCGTCGGCCCAGTCCTGCACCGCGACGACGGTCAGCTTGGCGCTGTCGCCGAGGACGAATTCGAGGTTCTCGGCGTAGGTTCCGCTGCCACGCTGGTCGATGACCACGGTGGCGACGGCGAATTCGGCCAGCCGCACCTGCAGATGACCGTAGGCGGTCTTGCCCTCGCCCGGCCCGGTGATCCGTACGACGACGGGTTCGGCGACCTCGGTCTCCTTGCCCACCGAGATCACCGTCGCCTGCTCGAAGCCGGAATAGGCCTGGGCGGCCACCCGGTCGGCGGGGGTGCCGGCTTCGCCCAGACGGGCATCGTCGCGGCCCACCGTCTCGACGGTGACCCCGGTGACCTGCCCGACCTCGACACCGGCCTGCCCGTCGGCGGTGGCGGTGCCGTTGTGCAGGCCCCGCAGCCGCCGCAGCGGGGTGAACCGCCAGGCCTCGTCCTTACCGGAGGGGATCTCGAAGGCGTTCACATCGAAGGAGGTGAACACCTCGCCCTTGTTCAGCGCGGGGGTACGGGCCTCCGCGGCCTCGGCGATATTCGACCCGGCGGCTGTGCTCGTCTGTTCGCTCGTAAGCCCGCTCACTAGCCGACGGCTCCTTCCATTTGCAGTTCGATCAGGCGGTTGAGTTCCAGCGCGTACTCCATGGGGAGTTCCTTGGCGATGGGCTCGACGAAGCCGCGCACCACCATCGCCATCGCCTCGTCCTCGGTGAGGCCGCGGCTCATCAGGTAGAACAGCTGGTCCTCGGAGACCTTGGAGACGGTGGCCTCGTGCCCCATGGTCACGTCGTCCTCGCGGATATCGACATAGGGGTAGGTATCGGAGCGGCTGATGGTGTCGACCAGCAGCGCATCGCATTTCACCGTCGACTTGGACCCGTGCGCGCCCTTGTTCACCTGGACCAGGCCGCGGTAGGAGGCCCGGCCGCCGCCGCGCGCCACCGACTTCGACACGATGGTCGAGGAGGTGTGCGGAGCCAGGTGCACCATCTTGGCGCCGGTGTCCTGGTGCTGGCCCTCACCGGCGAACGCCACCGAGAGCACCTCGCCCTTGGCGTGCTCACCGGTCATCCAGACGGCCGGGTACTTCATGGTGACCTTGGAGCCGATATTGCCGTCGATCCACTCCATGGTCGCGCCCGCCTCCGCCTTGGCCCGCTTGGTGACCAGGTTGTAGACGTTGTTGGACCAGTTCTGGATGGTGGTGTAGCGGCAGCGGCCGCCCTTCTTCACGATGATCTCGACCACGGCCGAATGCAGCGAATCGGACTGGTAGATCGGCGCGGTGCAGCCCTCGACGTAGTGCACGTAGGCGTCCTCGTCGACGATGATCAGGGTCCGCTCGAACTGGCCCATGTTCTCGGTGTTGATCCGGAAGTAGGCCTGCAGCGGGATATCCACGTGCACGCCCGGCGGCACGTAGATGAACGATCCGCCCGACCACACGGCGGTGTTCAGCGCGGAGAACTTGTTGTCGCCGGCCGGGATCACGCTGCCGAAGTACTCCTGGAAGATCTCCGGATGCTGCTTCAGGCCGGTATCGGTATCGAGGAAGATCACGCCCTGGGCCTCCAGATCCTCGCGGATCTGGTGGTACACGACCTCCGACTCGTACTGGGCGGCGACACCGGCGACCAGCCGCTGCTTCTCCGCCTCCGGGATACCGAGCCGGTCGTAGGTGTTCTTGATGTCCTCGGGCAGGTCTTCCCAGCTCGCGGCCTGCTTCTCGGTGGAGCGCACGAAGTACTTGATGTTGTCGAAGTCGATGCCCTCGAGATTGGAGCCCCAGTTCGGCATGGGCTTGCGATCGAAGATCCGCAGCGCCTTGAGCCGGTTCTCCAGCATCCAGGTCGGCTCGCTCTTCTTGTCCGAGATATCGCGAACGACCTCTTCGGACAGACCACGCTGCGCGCTGGCGCCCGCCACATCCGAGTCGGCCCAGCCGTAGCCGTAGTTACCCAGTGAGGCGATGGCCTCATCCTGGGTGAGCTGTGGCACCTGGTCGGTGGTGGTCGTCATTCGGCGCTCCTTCCGGAGTCGTTCGTTACGTCCGCTGCGGGCTGCACAGCGGTGGTGGGTGGAGCATTGTTCGGTTGGGCACCGGGCTCCGGGGTCGGGAGCACGGTGAGTGGTACGTGTGTGGTGCAGGCACAGTCACCGTTGGCGATGGTCGCCAGCCGCTGCACATGGGTGCCGAGCACTTCCCGGAAGACCTCGAGCTCGGCTTCGCACAGCTCGGGGAATTCCTCGGCCACATGCGAGACCGGGCAGTGATGCTGACAGATCTGCACGCCCGCGCCCACCCGGCGGGTGGTCGCGGCGAATCCGGCGTCCGACAGCGCCGTGGCGATCTCGTCGGCCTTGGCCACCGTTTCGGACCGAACGGTATCGTCTGCCTTCGCGACGGGACCGGCCGAGGCCTCGCCGCGCCGCTCCGGCAGCGCCGCTATTCCGTCGACCAGCGTCCGGGCCCGCTTCCGCGCGAACGTGGTCACGGCCTCCTCGCCGCCGATCTCTCGCAGCTGCCGGATGGCGGCACCCGCCAGATCGTCGTAGGCGTGCCCCAGCGCGCTCCGCCCGGCCGAAGTGAGCTGGTACTGCTTGGCCGGACGTCCGCGCCCCTTCTGCTGCCACGGCGCGGACCGCCCGGCGCGGGCCTGGCCCGATTCGATGAGCGCGTCCAGATGACGGCGCACCCCCGCCGGGGCCAGGCCCAGCGCGCTGCCGATCGCGGTCGCGGTGATGGGGCCCTCCTCGAGCAGCAGCCGTACGATCGCCGCCCGGGTGTGGCCCTCCCCGCCGGTCACGGGCACGCCGGCAGACCCGGTACCGGTCCGGTGACCAGCCCGTTCGTCCGTGTTCGGCAAACCCACAGTTTTCACAACATCAGTGTGGCGGAATTCGTTCCCGAAATCTAATAAGGGTGCCCTGACCAGGCCGGTCGCCGGGACCGGGCATTTCCCCGGTCATACCCGGAAATCGCCTGCTCCGGCGAACAACTCCCGCGACCCGCGGCGGCTGCGGAATTCGCACAGTGATGTGCTTCACTCCGGCACCGGTACCCCGTTCCCGGCCACCGGACCGCCCGCACCCATCGACCGCCCGGAATCCGGAAAACCACCGCCGGGCGCGAACTGCGCCCGCGGCGAACTAGTCTCGGTGACCGTGGCAGGACAGGCAGGCGCCCCGGGCGCATCGGCGTCGCGCGGGCAGCGAGCGCTGGGACTGGTGCGGCGCGTTCTCGGGCTGGACGTACCGGCCTCCGAGCACACCATCGCGGTTCTGCACAGTGACGAATCCGAGGTCCCCGGGCTGGACCGGCGCGAACGCAGGCAACTGGACCGGATCCGGCTGATGGGCGCCACGGGCACCGTTCTGATGGCGATCAGCGCACTCGGTATCGGCGCGCAGCCGGTGCACCAGAATCCGACCTCCGGGATGCGGGTGCTGGGTATCTTCGCCCGCGCTCACACCGGGTCCCTGGCCATGTGCATGGTGGGCACCGCGACCGTGGTGCTGGCCTGGCTGCTGCTGGGCCGTTTCGCCGTCGGCGGCCTCGGCGGTTCGCCGCGGCACCGGCTGACCCGCCGCCAGCTGGACCGCACCCTGCTGCTCTGGATCATCCCGCTGTGCGTGGCACCGCCGATGTTCAGCAACGACGTGTACTCCTATCTGGCGCAGAGCGAGATCGCCGCACGGGGTATCGACCCCTATCAGGAGGGGCCGGTCGCCGGGCTCGGCATCGACAACGTGCTCACCAACAATGTCCCCAACATCTGGCGGGAGACGCCCGCGCCCTATGGGCCGCTGTTCCTCTGGATCGGGCACGGGATAGCCGAGATCACCGGCGAGAACATCCTGGCCGGGGTGTGGGTACACCGGTTGCTCGCCCTCGCCGGGGTCGCACTCATCGTCTGGGCGCTGCCGCGCCTGTCGGTGCGTTGCGGGGTGGCGCCGGTCAGCGCGCTGTGGCTCGGGGTGGCCAACCCGCTGGTGCTGTTCCATCTGGTCGGCGGCGTGCACAACGACGCGCTGATGCTGGGCCTGATGCTGGCGGGTCTGGAATTCATGCTCCGCGCCATCCACGGAGTCCCCGGCGACGGTGGGCCACCACCGCTGGACGGGCGCGGCTGGGCGCTGCTGATCGGAGGGGCGGTGACCATCAGCCTCTCCTCGTCGGTGAAGGTCACCTCGATCATCGCGCTGGGATTCGCGGGTATGGCCCTGGCCCGGCGCTGGGGTCCGGGGCTGCGGCCGATCCTCGCCGCCGCGGGATTGCTCGGATTGATCGCGATACTGACGACTCTGGTGATCAGTACCGCCAGCGGCCTCGGTTTCGGCTGGCTGAACACCCTCAACACCGCCAGCGCGGTCCGCAGCTGGATGTCGTTGCCGACAGCGCTGGGTATCGTCACCGGCTTCGGCGGGGTCCTGCTGGGGCTGGGCGATCACACCACCGCGCTGCTCAGCATCACCCGGCCGATCGCCGCGGTGGTGGCGGGCGTCATCACGGTGCGCATGCTGGTGGCCACCTGGACCGGCCGGGTCCATCCGGTCGGCGCGCTCGGTGTCGCGCTGGGCGCGATCGTGCTGCTGTTCCCGGTGGTGCAGCCCTGGTATCTGCTGTGGGCGATCGTGCCGCTGGCGGCCTGGGCCACCCGTCCGGTGTTCCGCGCGCCCGCCGTCGGTATCTCCGCGGTGGTGAGCGTCATCCTGATGCCCCGGGGCGCGGATCTCGAGGTCTTCCAGATCGTCGGGTCGGCGGTGGCGACGGTCGTCGTCTCCGTCCTGTTCATCGTGGTCACCCGCAACGCCCTGCCGTGGCGCGCCCAGCAGGGGGTGTCGCCCCCGTCACAGGCGGCCGGGGCATACGGTGTGACGTCGTGACCGCTTCCCGGGTACCCGCCGTTCAGGTGGACCACGTCGCCAAACGCTACGGCGAGACGACCGCGGTGGACGGTATCGCCTTCACGATCGAACCGGCCCAGGTGTTCGCCCTGCTCGGACCCAACGGCGCCGGTAAGACCACGACAGTGGAGATGTGCGAGGGTTTCGTACGGCCCGACGCCGGGAGTGTGCGGGTGCTCGGCCTGGATCCCATCGCCGACTCCGAGCGGTTGCGGCCCCGGATCGGTGTGATGTTGCAGGGTGGCGGCGCCTATCCGGGCGCCCGCGCCGGGGAGATGCTGGATCTGGTCGCCTCGTACTCGGCCGATCCGCTCGATCCGGACTGGCTGCTGGGTGTGCTGGGTATGTCCGACAGCCGGCGCACGCCGTACCGGCGGCTCTCCGGTGGGCAGCAGCAGCGGCTGTCGCTGGCCTGCGCCCTGGTGGGCCGCCCGGAGATCGTCTTCCTCGACGAACCCACCGCCGGGATGGACGCCCAGGCCCGGATCATGGTGTGGGAGTTGATCGACGCGCTGCGCCGGGACGGCGTCAGCGTGCTGCTGACGACACATCTCATGGACGAGGCCGAGGAACTGGCCGACCATCTGGTCATCATCGACCACGGGCGAATCGTCGCGTCCGGTTCCCCCGCCGAGGTGACCGCGCACGGCGCGGCCGGCCAATTGCGCTTCGCCGCACCCCCGAACCTCGACCTGGCCCTGCTGCAGCGGGCTCTGCCGGAGGGATTCTCACCGCAGGAGACCAGCCCGGGTTCGTATCTCGTGGAGGGTGAGATCAACCCGCAGGTGCTGGCCACCGTAACGGCCTGGTGTGCCCGGGTGAACGTGCTGGCCACCGATATCCGCATCGACCAGCGCCGCCTCGAGGACGTGTTCCTGGAACTGACCGGACGGGATCTGCGCGCATGATGCGATACCTCCGGCTCCGCTCCGGCCTCCGCGGACCGCATCGACCAATTTCGAGGGAGTTGCCGTGACGAGACCGGATCCGGCTGTGAATCGGTTCGGGCCGGGAACCTTCGCCCCCGATCCGCGTCCGGCCGGCCGCGGCGCCATGCTGTTCGCGCAGACCCGGCTGGATCTGGTGCTGCTGTTGCGCAACGGCGAGCAGTTGCTGCTCACCATGTTCATTCCCATCACACTGCTGATCGGCCTCGCCCTGCTGCCGTTCGGCGATATGGGCCCGGACAAGATCGACAAGATCGTGCCCGCGGTGATGATGGTGGCGGTGATGTCGACGGCCTTCACCGGGCAGGCCATCGCCATCGGTTTCGACCGGCGCTACGGCGCGCTCAAGCGCCTCGGCGCCACCCCGCTGCCCCGCTGGGGAATCGTCGCCGGTAAGAGTGGTGCCGTACTGCTGGTGGTGATCCTGCAGGCCGTGCTGCTGGGGCTGATCGGAGTGGCCCTGGGCTGGCGGCCGACTCCCGCGGGATTGGCGCTCGGCGCCCTGCTCATCGCACTCGGCACCGCGACCTTCGCCGCGATGGGACTGCTGCTCGGGGGCACCCTGAAGGCCGAAGTGGTGCTGGCGCTGGCGAATATCCTCTGGTTCGTGATGCTGGGCATCGCGAGTGTGGTCTTCGCATCCGAAGAACTGCCGTCGGCGGTGCACACCCTGGTGCGGTTGGTGCCCTCCGGCGCGCTGGCCGTCGCCCTGGAGGACGCGCTGCGCGGGAGCGTCGACTGGTTCGGGGTCGTGGTCCTGGCCCTGTGGGGTACCGGGGCCGGCCTGCTGGCCGTGCGCTGGTTCCGGTTCGAATAACCCGCGCCCGGGCGGCCACGACGCGTTGTAGTAGACCGGCGGCGGGCACCGCCGGGCCGCCCGCTACCATCGTGACGTGCTCTCACGCGCCTTCCTGCGACTCGTCGACCGGCTCCCCCTGCCCTCGCGGCGCACCCAGCTCCTGATCGCGCTGGCGGTGCTCGCCACCCAGGCCGGAATCGCCGTGACCGGCGCGATCGTGCGGGTCACCGCCTCCGGGCTCGGCTGCCCGACCTGGCCGCAGTGCTTCCCGGGCAGTTTCACGCCGGTCGGCGTCTCGGAAGTGCCCGGGATCCATCAGGCCGTGGAGTTCGGCAACCGGATGCTCGTCTTCGCGGTGACCCTGTGCGCGGCGCTCGTCGTTCTCGCTGTCATCCGGGCCCGGCGCCGCCGTGAAGTCCTGGTCTATGCCTGGTTGATGCCCGCGGGCACCGTGCTGCAGGCGATCCTCGGCGGTATCACCGTGCTGACCGGACTGCTGTGGTGGACCGTCGCGCTGCATCTGCTGGCCTCCATGCTCATGGTCTGGCTGGCCGCGGTGCTGGTCTCGAAGGTGGCTACACCGGACGACGGCGTAGAGACGGTTCGCGCTCCGGTCCCGCTGCGCATACTCACCGCGCTCAGCGGCGTCGCCCTGGGTGGAGTCCTGGTGGCCGGAACCCTGGTCACCGGCGCGGGCCCGCACGCGGGCGACAAGAGCATCGATCGCCCGGTGGCCCGGCTCGAAATCGAGATCACCACCCTTGTGCATCTGCATTCGCAACTGCTCATCGGCTACCTGGCCCTGCTGATCGGACTCGGGTTCGGCCTGTACGCGACCGGGATCACCAAACCGGTCCGCGACCGGTACTTCGTCCTGATCGGCCTGGTGCTCGCACAGGCGCTGGTCGGAGTGGTGCAGTACTTCACCGATGTGCCCGCGGCCCTGGTCGCCATCCATGTGGGCGGCGCGGCGCTGTGCACCGCGGCCACCGCCGCGCTGTGGGCCTCGCTGCGTACCCGCGAACCGCTACCGGCCGGGGTCCGGCAGCCGGATACGCAACCCGCCTGAACGTCAGGTCCCGCTACCGCTGGTGTAGCTCCGGGCGACCAGCGCGGAGGTCAGATACCACAGGCCGGTGGGAATCGCCGGATCGAAACCGGTCAGCAGCCGGACCCGTTTGAGCCGGTAGTCGAGGGTGTTGGTGTGCATATGCATCAGCCGCGCGGTGCGCTGCCGGTTGAAGTTGTTGGCGATGTGCTGGCGCAGCGTTTCCAGGAGTTCCGGGTGTTCGTCCAGCGGGTCCAGTATCGCGCTGAGGTGCTCGCGGGCCGGGCCGGGCCGGGTGATCTGGAATTCCAGGGCCAGGTCGGTGAACCGGTGCAGCCCACCGCCGTCGGTGATGCGCTGCACGGTGTCGAGGAGTTCGTGGGCCCGGTCGGTGGCGTCGGGGATCTCGGTGGGCACGGCGGTCACCACGGTCGCGGTGACCGGCACCTGCGCCACCCGGGACAGTCCGTCGATCAGCGCGTCGAGGGTCTCGTCCGGGAACGCCTCGGCGGGTAGCAGGACGGTGCCGCCGTCGATGCTGAGCAGCGAGAGCGCCCGTTCACCGCAGCGGCGGGCCAGTTCCGCCTGGACCCGGCGCAGTTTCCGCCGCGCCACGATCCGCCCGTCGACCCGCGGCGCCGATTCGTCCGGATGCGGCGGCAAGGCCAGCGCCACCACCTGATACGACGAGGCGATCTCGATACCGCATTCGCGGGCCATGGTGGCCGTGCTGTGCCCACCGAGCAGTGCGGAGGTCAGGGTGTGCACGGCGGTGTGGTGCTCGGAGACCACCCCGCGGTACTCACCCACGTACGCCAGCGCGACCTCCGAGGTGATGGTGTCGAGGATTTCCAGCATCCGGCGGGCGGTCGCGACCAGGGTCGCCGAATCGGCGGGGCCGGCGGTGGACATGATCCGGTCGAAGCCGAGTTTGAAACCCTCGTGGATCGCGTGGTTGATGGTGTCGATCGGGATACCTTCACGGGCCCATTCGGCGGCGGCTTCCCGGAGTTGTTCGATCCGCTCCGGGAGTTCGCGGCCGTCGAGCCGGCTGAGGGTGAGTTCGAGACACAGCCGCGTCACGGCGGTCACATCACCCTGCAGGGCATCGCCCGGCAGGGTCCCGCACGGCGCGACGTGCTCGACGAAATGCCCGACCATCTGCCGCGAAAGCGCCGAGACATCGCGCAGATGGTTCGAAATGGGACGGCCGGACACCGTAAGTCGGGCTCGGGTCGGACTACTGACCGTCATATCGGCTCCTTCTACCCCAAGGCTGTCGCTCGAGGCACCAACGGTAGCGCGAACCGGTTACTCGCCAGTAGTTTTTGCCCACGAATCTGTTCGAGCTACCTGAAGGCCCAGGGGCCGACCTGTGAGTACCCACAGGTATCACATAAACGGGGACCTATTTCTCGTTGCGCGCCACGGGGAACCGGGTCTGCTTCGCGACCCACCCGGCCATCCTCGCCCAGTGGCCCGCGGCCGGCGTGGTCCGCGAGACCAGTTCACGCTCCCAGCCCTCGGCGGCCGTCAGGCCGTCCACCGCCTCGACCACGGCCTGCGCGGCCGCCGTATCGGCCACCATGCGGTCGCCGAGCACACCGTCGGCGCCGACCAGGGTGATCCGCACACCACGACGGCCCACCGGCTGCAGCACGGCTTCGGCGGAACCGCCGTGCGCGGAGACGAATGTGCGGACCGAATCGACGACGCCCTTCGGCGCGCGAACGGTGGCGGTTGCGGTATCAGCACTCATGAATCGGAGTCTACCGGCGGGTAATACCTCCCCGGCGGTGCCGTCCGCGCGGCCGGGCCGGATCCCGCGGGCCCGCGGGATCCTCCCGGCGGCACGGGTGTAGAACTGGACCATGCGCGCCATCCGGGTAGACAGGCACGGCGGTCCCGAGGTCCTGACCCTCGCCGAGGTTCCCGAACCGGAACCCGGGCCGAATCAGCTGCTCGTCGATGTGGACGCCGTCGGTGTCAATTACATCGACACCTATTTCCGGACCGGCACCTATCCCCGGCCGGTTCCCTACATCCCCGGTTCCGAGGGCACCGGAATCGTCGCCGAAATCGGTTCCGAGGTGACCGGATTCGCGGCCGGCGACCGGATCGCCTGGGCGGCCGGGCCGAACAGTTACGCACCGCGCACCGTGGTGGACGCGGCGGTCGCGGTGGCCGTACCCGGCGATGTCGACCCGCCGGTGGCAGCCTCGGCACTGCTGCAGGGGATGACCGCGCACTATCT
>NZ_JBSFRU010000163.1:0-13600 GCF_053589395.1 Nocardia sp. NPDC003345 | reverse complement strand
CAAATTCGCCGACAGCCTCATCGGGGCCGCCGACCCGATCGTCAAACCGGCCGAGACCGACGCTCTGGACTGGGAGGTCGAGCTGGCGGTGGTGGTGGGCAAACCGGTTCGGCGGGCCACCGAGGAGGAGGCCGCGGACGCCATCGCCGGGTTCACGGTGATGAACGATATCTCGGTGCGGGACTGGCAGTTCCGCACCATCGAATGGACGCAGGGCAAGATCTGGGATTCCTCGACCCCGGTCGGCCCCTATGTCGTGACACCCGACGAAGTCGGCGGAGTGCGGCCGGCGCTCGAGGTGGAAACGCTGGTCGACGACCGGGTCATGCAGCACGATGATACCGGGACGCTGCTGTTCGACCCGGTATTCCTGGTCCGGTACGTATCGACGGTGATCCGGCTGAATCCCGGCGATATCATCGCCACCGGCACCCCGGCGGGCGTCGGTCACGCCCGCGATCCGAAGATCTACCTGGTGGGTGGTGAAACGGTCGAGACCCGCATCTCCGGGCTCGGCGCCTGCACGAACCGGATCGTCACACCGTGAGCGCGCGCACGTCTGCCGATTCGATGAGATGGGCCGACCACGGGACAGGGCTGTTCGTCACGCAGGCGGCCCTGCTCGACGACCCGGCGATGTCGGAGCCGAGCATCCTGCCGGGCTGGACCCGGAAACACCTCGTGGCCCATATCGCGGCGAACGCGGAGGCACTGGGCAATCTCGTGCACTGGGCCCGCACCGGTGACCGCACCCCCATGTACTCCTCGGCCGAACAGCGTAGCGCCGAGATCGAATCGGGTGCGCGGCTTTCCGCGACCGAACTGCGGACCTGGCTGAACCGGGCGGTGCACACGCTGTCCGGCGCCATGGACGCCCTGACCGGAGACGACTGGCAGGCCGAGATCGTCACCGCGCAGGGGCGGACCGTCCCGGCCACGGAGATCCCGTGGCTGCGGGCACGCGAGGTGTGTGTCCATGCCGTCGACCTCGGCACGGGCACCACCTTCGCGGATCTCCCCGCCGATTTCCTCACCGCCCTGATCGCCGATATCCGGGCGAAGCGCAAACTCACCGATATCCCCGGCGGTCCGCTGCCCGAGGTCGCCGCCTATCTCGCCGGTCGTCCCCACACTCTCGCCGATGTCGCCGACCTCGGCCCCTGGCTCTAGAGGAGGCTCATCGTGAGCGATCCGGATATCGTCATCGTCGGTGGCGGAATCGGCGGGCTGAGCACCGCTTTCGCGCTGACCCGCCTCGGCCTGCGGGTGCGGGTGCTGGAGCAGGCGCGGCAATTCGGTGAGGTCGGGGCGGGAATTCAGCTCGCGCCGAACTGCACCCGCATCCTCGACGACTACGGTCTACTCGACGAGGTGAAGGCGCGCGGAGTCGTACCCGACCGGATGGTGATGCGGGACGCGGTCGACGGGACCGAGCTCACCGCACTCGACCTGCGCGATCTGGAGCGTGAGTACGGGTTTCCGTATCTGGTGATCCACCGCAGCGACCTGCACGCACTGTTCCTGGAAGCGTGCCGGGTGGCGGGAGTGGAGCTGCGCACCGAGCAGAAGGTCGTCGCGTACACGCAGGACGGTGCGACCGCCGGCGCGGTAACGCAGGACGCAACCGTGCACCGCGCCAGGGTCGTGATCGCGGCCGATGGGCTGCATTCGGTGGCACGAAAGCTGTTCGTCGACGATCGGCCCGTATCGTCGGCCTATGTCGCCTATCGGGGGACAGTGCCTGTCGCGGAGGTGAATCCTGCGGTCGATCTCTCCGAGGTGGTCGTCTACGTCGGTCCGCGTTGCCATTTCGTGCACTACGGACTCCGCGGCGGCGATCTGCTCAACCAGGTCGCGGTCTTCGAATCACCGAAGGCCGTCGCCGGCGCCGCCGAGTGGGGCACCCCGGACGAACTCGATACCGCCTTCGGGACGACCTGCGATGTCGTCCGGAACCGGATACCGCATATGTGGCGGGACAAATGGTGGCGGATGTACGACCGCGATCCGATCGACACCTGGGTCGACGGCCGGATCGCGCTGCTCGGTGACGCGGCCCATCCGCCGCTGCAGTACATGGCGCAGGGCGCGATCATGGCGATCGAGGACGGCTGGGTGCTCGCCGAACATATGCGGCGGCTGCGGGGCGACGACGGGACGGTGGACTGGGCGGGGGCGCTGGCGGCCTACGAGGCGGTCCGGCCGCAACACTGCCGCCGGGTGGTACTCACCGCCCGGGTATGGGGTGAACTGTGGCATCTGGACGGGTCGCGGCGCGAACAGCGCAATACGCTGCTGCGGGAGCGGGAGGTCGGCGACTATTCGTTCACCGACTGGATCTACGGACCGACGGCGCTGTTCCCCGAGGACGAACCCGCCATGTTCGAGCCGATCCCGCTCGACTCGGCCGATCGTGTGGGTACCGGTCCCGGCGCCTGATCCGGCAGCGCCCTCCGGCCGTGGAGTGCGTCTCGACCGGGCGCCGGCCCGGGTCACCGAGCCGGATCGGCCGAACCGGCCCCTGGGGACGGCCCCGGCCGAGGCGATCGAGGCCGCTCCCACCGGACAGGTGCCCTTCGCCGAGTACGCCTCCTACTTCCGTTGACGCCCGGGCCGCCGGTTCAGCCGACCTGGCGGCCGCGGCCGCTCCAGTACGGAGCCCGCAGGGTGAACTTCTGCAGCTTGCCGGTGGCGGTGCGGGCCAGTTCGTCGCGGAACTCCACCGAGGTCGGCGCCTTGTAGCCGGCCAGCCGCTGTTTGCACCACGCGATCAGTTCCGCCTCGGTCGCGTTACTCGCCTCGGCGTCCGGGACCAGTACCACCAGCGCCTTGATCGTCTCGCCCCATTTCTCGCTCGGCACCGCGATCACCGCGACCTCGGCCACGGCGGGATGGGAGAACAGGCAGTCCTCGACCTCGATGGAGGAGACGTTCTCGCCGCCGGTGATGATCACATCCTTTTTCCGGTCGGCGATGGTGAGATGGCCGTCGTCGCCGATCTCGCCGCCGTCACCGGTGCGGAACCACCCGTCGGCCGAGGCCGCCGCGCTTTCCTCCGGACGGCCCCAGTAACCCTCCATCACCACATTGGACCGGGCCAGTACCTCCCCCGGCCCCTCGTCGGATTCCTCGGTCCGCAACCGGACCCCGAGTGCCGGGGCGCCCGCGCGGGTCAGCTTCGCCGCCCGGGTCTCCGGGTCGAGACCGTCCCATTCGGCCCGGGAGCGGTTGACGGTCAGCAGCGGCGAGGTCTCGGTGAGGCCGTAGATCTGGATGAACTCCCAGCCGAGTTCCTGTTCCACGCGGGCGACGGTTTGGGTCGGCGGCGGCGCACCGGCCATGATGACCCGCACCCGGCCCCGGCCGGGGATCTCGCCCTTCCAGGTCTGCGCCGCCTCCAGGACCGCCGCCGCCACCGCCGGGGCCGCGCACATCACCGTGACACCGTGGTCGCGGACCCGGCGCAGGATCTCGGCGCCGTCGATCTTGCGCAGCACGATGTGCCGGGCGCCCACACCCGACATCGCGAACGGCATCCCCCAGCCGTTGGCATGGAACATCGGGAGGGTGTGCAGGTAGACATCGCGGTCGCTGATCGTGACGTGCAGGCCGAAGGTGACGGCGTTGATCCAGATATTGCGGTGGGTGATCTGCACGCCCTTGGGGCGGGCGGTGGTGCCGGAGGTGTAGTTGATGGTCGCGGTGGCGCCCTCGTCCGGAACCCACGGCCGGGGAACCGAGCCCGGCGCGGCGTAGAGGTCGGTGTCGGCGCCGAGCACGAATACGTGCTCGCACTCGATATCGGCCAGCGAATCCGCGAGCTCCGGATCCACGTACAGGACGCGCGCACCGGAATCCTCGACGATGTAGCGCACTTCGTCGGGTCGCAAGCGGAAGTTGATCGGCACCAGCACCCGGCCCCAGCCGCTCACCCCGAAGAAGGAGGTCAGCAGGCGGCTCGAATTATGACTGACGATCGCGACCCGCTCACCGGCCCCGATCCCGAGGTCGTCGAGCCGGGCCGCCTGTCTACGGGCGAGATCGGCGATTTCGGCGTAGGTCGGCGAGCCCTGGGCGGGCGCCGGTTGATCGGGTTCGTCGACCACCCCGATGCGGTCGCCGTACACGGTCTCGGCGCGGTCGAGGAAATCGGAGACGCTGAGCGGGACGAACATGGCCCTCCTACGGATCTGCGTACCCGGGAGACGGTGGCGCGGGCTTCCCGGTCCCACGATTGTCTCCCCGGCCCGGTGCCCGGCGGGCCGGAATTCCGCCGCGGCAACAACCGGCCCCGGAAGGTCAAGAAACCGTCAGGAGCTCGTTCATCCGCGCACGGGTGGCGTAGTCCTGGGGTCGGCCCCGCATACCGAACGGCGGGGACACCCCAGGAGCACACCGTGACCTTGCTCGATACGATCCCGTCCCTGCAGCCGGGAATCCCGCCCCGGCTGAGCCCGGCGGTCTGGCCGCATGACGCCCACTACGACGGTGACGGCCGGATCACGATCGGCCGGGTGGCGTTGACCGATATCGCCGACCGGTACGGAACACCGGCCTGTGTCCTCGACGAAGCGGAGGTCCGCGCCCGCTGCCGCGTCTATCGGGAATTCTTTCCCCGCGTCCGGATCTACTATGCGGGCCAGGCGCTGCTGACCAGAGCCGTCGCGGCGTGGGTGAGCAAGGAAGGACTCTCGATCGACGTATGCTCGGCCGGCGAGCTCGCGGTGGCACTGTCGGCGGGGGTGGATCCGCGGCGGATCATCCTGCACGGAACCGGGAAGTCCCGTGACGAGCTCGAGGCCGCCGTCCGCGCCGGAGTGGGCCGGATCGTGATCGATTCGCTGTCCGAGATCGCGCTGCTCGCCACTCAGCTGACCCGGCCGCAGGCCGTTCTGCTGCGACTGTCTCCCGGTATCGACGTCCATGGGCATCCGGCCGTCCGGACCGGAGTCCCGGATCGGAAGCCCGGTTTCCCGCTCGGTGGCGAGGCCGCGGCCGAGGCGGTACGACAGGTGATGCAACAGCCGCTCCTGGATCTCGTCGGCCTGCACTGCCATCTCGGATCGCAGATCCACGACCCCGATCATTACGGTGAGGCCGTTCGCCGGCTCGTCGGTGAGATGTCCTGGATCCGGCACGAATACGGCCGTATCCTGACCGAACTCGACCTGGGCGGCGGCCACGCCGTGGCGTACCGGCCCGGAGACGCCGAACTGAACCTGGCCGAACTCGCCGACATTCTCGACGACGCCTTCGACGCCGCCTGCGCCCGCCACCGGTTCCCCCGGCCCACTGCGGCCCTGGAGCCGGGCCGGGCGATAGTCGCGCGGGCCGGGGTCACGCTCTACCGGGTCATGTCGGTCGAACATGTCGACGGGGCATCGACCTTCGTCACCGTCGACGGCGCGATGACCGACAGGGTCCGGACGGCCCTGTACGAACCCGAATTGGCCAACCGGCGTCCGCACGGGCCGCACCGGACGGTCACCGTGGCCGGGCGCAACTGCGAGGCGGGCGATGTCATCGCCCGCGATATCCGGCTACCCGCCGATCTCCACCCCGGAGACCTCCTGGCGGTGCCCGGTACCGGCGCCTATCACCACAGCCTGTCCGGCGCCTACAACTGTGTCGGCAGACCACCGGTGATCGCCGTACGCGACGGTCACGCCCGGGAGTTGGTCCGCCGGGAGACCACGGCCGATCTGATGGCCCGCGATATCGACGGCTGAACGCACACCGCGACCGATACCGAACTCAGGCGTCCTGCCGGGTCATGGCCCGGCGGGCCTCGTCGTGCAGGACCCCGAGCAGTTCCTGCTCCAGCGCGGCGAACTCGGATCCGGTGATCATCGACAGATCGCGTGGGCGCGGAAGGTCGATACGCACCTCGCGGCGCACCGTGGCCGGGCGCGCCGACAACACGACCACACGATCCGAGAGGTAGACGGCCTCGCGGATATCGTGGGTGATCATCAGCACCGTCCACCGGTAGCGCTGCCAGACCTCCTGCAACCAGGACTGCATCTCGGTGCGCGTCAGCGAGTCGAGGGCGCCGAAGGGTTCGTCCAGCAGCAGCAGTTCTCGTTCCTGGACGACCGTCCGCAGCATCGCCGCCCGCTGCCGCATCCCGCCGGACAACTGCGACGGGCGCGCGTCCTCGAAACCGGACAACCCGAAGACGGGAAACAGTTCGCGGGCCCGGCGCCGGGCCTCCGCCTTGGGCACACCGCGCACCCGGAGCCCGAGGGTGGTGTTGTCCAGGACCGTGCGCCACGGGAACAGCAAATCCTTCTGCGGCATATAGGCGCAGGGCGATGCGGCCGGCTCGGCGGCGCCCGGGCCGAACCGGATACTGCCGGAATCCGGGGTCGCCAGACCGGCGAGCATGGTGAAGACGGTGCTTTTGCCGCAGCCGCTCGGGCCGATGACCGAGACGAATTCTCCCGGTCGCGCGGTGAACGACACCCCGTCCAGGACCTGCCGTTCCCCGCCGCGCCGGCCGGGCCGCGGAAACGACTTGGTGAGCGCGTCGACAACGACCGCGTGACCGTCCGGGTCAGGCATGCCCGCTCCTGTTCTCCGTACGCGCCCATGGCGCGACCAGGTGTTCGATCACGAAGGTGAGCAGGTAGAGGGCGATGCTGAGCAGGGCGGTGACCAGGACCGCGGCCAGTACCAGATCGGTGCGGAACGAATTCTTCTGCAGGCTCATATAGATGCCCAGGCCCTCCGTGGCGCCCACGTACTCGGCGAAGACCGCGCCGACGACGGCGTAGGTGATCCCGATCCGCAGTGCCGTGAAGAACCGCGGCAGGGCCGACGGCAACCGGACGTAGCGGAAGACCTGGCGGCGGGAGGCGCCCATACTCCGCAGCAGGGCGCCGGCGTCCCGGTCGGCCGCGGCGAATCCCTCGATCAGCCCGATGGCCATCGGGAAGAAGGTGACCAGCGCGACCACGAGAACTTTCGGCAACAACCCGAACCCGAACCAGATCACCATCAGTGGCGCTATCGCGATGATCGGGAGGGTCTGGGAGGCGACGAACAGCGGGACCAGGGCCCGGCGCAGCCAGGGCGAGAAATCCACCACGACGGCCAGTAACCAGGCCAGGCTCAGCGATACCGCGAAACCGGTGAGGGTCACCTGCAGGGTGACGGCGGCGTGGGCGCCGATCTCGTCGCGGTGCGCCCAGCCCTGCCGCACCACCCGCAGCGGAGACGGCAGCAGTTGCGGCCGGATACCGCTGACCTCGACATAGACCTGCCAGCACGCGACGAGTACCGCCACCGTGACGACCGACGGCAGTACCCACCGGATTCGCGCCGATCGCGACGCGGCGGCGACCGGCTGTGGAGCCGCGCGGACGGAGTCGCTAGGCGGGGGCGAGGTACTCATTGGTGAAATACCCGGACCAGTCGGGCTCCTCGGTCAGCGGCGCGCCGTCGGGACCCGCGAGCAGTCCCTTCTCGAACAGGAAGCCGGAATTCGCGGCCCACTGTTCCCGGGTCTGCGCGCCCACCCGGCCGTCGGTGTCCTTCATGAACTGACCGGCGAGCATGCGCTGGCTTTCCAGCACCAGGCTCTCGTCGTGGAAGGCGCCGGGGTTGGCGTCGATGAGATCGCGCGCGGCGGCGTCGGGATCGTCGGCGGCGAACTGGTAGCCGCGCTGCAGCGCCTGGACGAATTTCGCGGCGCGATCGGGATTGGCCTTCAGCCAGTCCTCGTTACCGTCGATCACGATGGCGTAGGCGTCGGGGAAGCCGAAATCGGTGTACCGGAAGTACTTCATGGGCGTGCCGTGGTGTTCGGCCTCGATCCCCTCCCAGCCGAGATAGGACACGGTGAAATCGGCCTTACCGGAATAGACCGCCTCATAGGCCGAGGTGCCCAGGGTGACGGAGGTGAATTCGCCGGTGCCGCCGTCGTTGCGGATCACCTGCTGCAGTGCCTCCACCTCGCCGGGATCGCCGAAACCGGCGTAGGTCTTGCCGTCGAGATCCTTCGGGCTCACGATATCGGCGCGATCGGCCTTCACCCCGATACCCGTTGCCCAGTGCCGCAGCGGCGCGAGCACACTCACGGTGTGCGCGCCGGACGCCCGCGAGAAGGTCGACGAATTATGGGTGCTGACACCGAATTCGGCGTTCCCGGCATCGATGACCGTATCGACGGCGGTGTTGTTGTACGGCAGGACCTGCACATCCAGGCCGGCATCGGCGAAATAGCCGCGCTGCAGTGCGACGAACAGTCCGGTGTGGTTGGTGTTCGGCGTCCAGTCCAGCGCGAACCTGATGGTCTGCCCCTGGCCGGCACCGGAGCAGGCGGTGAGGGCCGACAGTACTGCCACGGCGACGGCCGCGCAGACGAGCGCGCGGCGGGCGAGGCCGGTCATCCGGCGGGCCAGGGCTGCGGATGCAGGGCGGTATCCCAGAACATCAGTTCGTAGCGGGTGGCGATGACGAAGGCCTTCTCCATCGCCGCCCGGTCCCGGTCGCTCGCCGCCTCGGCGGCCGCGTCGACCAGCGACCGGGCCGTGGCCGCGGACTCCTGGAACTCCGGGGCGCCGTAGGTGGACACCCACTGCGCGTAGGGGTGCGCGGGGTCGGCGGCGAGCACCTCGGCCGCTTTCACCGCCAGGCCCCGGCCCACCTCGGCGTAGATCCAGAAACACGGCAGCGCCGCCGCCGCGCCCACCGCATAGGACTCCGTCGCGGCGGTGGCGATGAGATAGGAGATATAGCCCAGACAGGCGGTCGAGGGTTCCGGTTCGCCCTCCCGGACCGGTATCCGGCCACCGGTGAGAAGGTCGTGGTGCAGGGCCGATTCGACGGCGACCGCCGAACCGGCGGATTGCGCCCAGAACCGCGCGGTCTCCGGGTCCGGCGATGTGGCCGCCAGCAGGGACAGGGTCTTGGAATATCCGGCCAGATAGAGCGAATCCTGCTCGACATAGGTCCGGAACACCTCGAGCGGCAGGGTGCCGTCACCGAGCCGGCGCAGGAATTCCAGATCGTCGATGGCGCCGCGCAGTTCTTTCGTCCGATCCCACAGGTAGTCGGTGAATCCGGCGGTTTCGGAATTTTCGGAGGATCGCGCGCGCAAAACCAGGACATCCCTTCGTCAGCATTACCTGAACAGGTTCTCGGGTCTCATCTCAGCCCCACCTGTGTGGAGCACCCCGTGTCGGAACGAAATCGACCATATCAGTGCTCCACGGCCCGGTGGGGCCGCTCCCCCGCCCGGATCCGCGGCCCCTGGGACCGGAAGGCCGCTGAACTGCGGCTACCCGTTCGCTCGGGTTCCGCAGCCGCTCAGCGACCGGAAAGAGCGGGCTCCACGGCCACCGACGCGCCCAGTCCGACGATCAGCGCGCCACCCGCGCCGCCGACGGCCTCGAGCCGCTTCGGCGACCGCGCGAACCAGTCCCGCGCCGCCGCCGCGAGCAATGCCCACGCACTATCGCTCACCAGCGCGATAACCAGGAATACCCAGCCGAGCACCAGGAGTTGCAGCGGGATCGACCCGGACGCCGTATCGGTGAAATGCGGCAGCACCGCCGCGAAGAAGACGATCGCCTTCGGATTCGTCACGCCCACCAGCACGCTCTGCCGGAACACCCGGCGCCCGCTCTCCGGAGCCGCGACCGTGCCCAGGACCTCGCGTAGTGCCTTCCGCTCCCGGATCGCCTGCACTCCGAGGTGGATCAGGTACAGCGCACCCGCCACCTTGACGATCGCCATCGCGGTGGCGGAGGCCGCCAGGACCGCGCCCAGCCCGACCGCCACGAACAGCAACGCGATCTGCACCCCCACGGTGTGGCCGACGACAGAGATCAGCGCGGCCCGCCGGCCCAGCGTGAGCGCGCGGCCGATGGTGAACAACACCCCGGGCCCCGGCACGATGATGAGGAGTGTGGCCGCGACGGCGAAGGCGAGCAGATTGGCGGTGGGGACCATCTCCGGATCTTATGTCCGGGTCGACGTTTCCGGCCGTCGATCCGCGGCCGGTCGAGAGCAACCCGGACGCCGCCCCGATGACCGAAGTGCGCCACCGCCGTGACTTTGCCGCGACTGCTTCGTAATCTAACGGTGATCTTATTTCCGAGCGTTACGAGTGGTCCGCATTATGCCTGGTCGACACCGCAAACCGCCCCGCGCCCAGAGGCTCGTCCCGCTGGCCGGCAGCGCGTTCGCGGCGACCGCGGCCATCGCCATAACAGTGATCGCCCGCCCCGGTGCCGACACACCGCCGGCCGCCGCGGCGTCGGTCGATACCGCGGAGATTCCCGTCGCCGGCCTGGGCAAAGCTCCTCGAGAGGACTCGGGCGCCCCGATCGCGGTCGCGGCCGTCGACCTTCCGCCGGAGCCGCCCAGATACGCGAAACGGCTCGCACCGCCGCCGATACCGTGCTCGACCGACCTCGCCGGAGCCCTCCCCCATGTGGCGCAGGTGGGCAACCTGATCGCCAAAACATTCGGAGTCGCCGATATCGGTGGCGCCCACGGCCGGTACGACGGTGACCACGGCGCCGGCCGGGCGCTGGACTTCATGACTTCCGACCCCGCCCACGGCGACGCGATCGCCGATTTCGTCCTGGCCAACAAGGAGCGTTTCGGGGTGACCTACGTGATCTGGCAGCAGCGCTACAACGACGGCAGCGGCTGGACCTATATGGAAGACCGGGGCAGCCCCACCGAGAACCACTACGACCATGTGCACGTGTCCTTCGATTCGGCCGCCGATATCGCCGTGACCTGCTGACATCCGATCGAACCGCACCCACGCCGGTCAGCGGCCGGCGCCGGCGGTATCGCTCTCCGGGGATACGGCCGGGCCCCCCACCCCGCACTGCGGGAGACAGTCCATATGCCCCAGGTCGGGCGCGCGCCGCGGTGGCCGCAACAGCACGGCGGCCGTCAGCGCACCGGTGAGCAGCAGTCCCACGCAGATCCACATGGCGATCGTGAATCCGGCGTCCAGCGCGGCCGGATCGTCCAGCGCGCCCGAGATACCGGCCAATCCCGGCAGGGCCGCCACCGCCAGCAGCTGCGCTGTCCGCGCGACGGCGTTGTTCACCCCGGAGGCGATCCCGGCCTCACTCGCGGGCACCGCCCCCAGCACCGCGCCGGTGAGCGGGGCGACCAGCACCGACAACCCGAGCCCGAAGACCAGGACGCCCGGCAGCACATCGGTCACGTAGGAGGCCTCGGGGCCGATGCGCAGCAGCAGCACCAGCCCGCTCGCGGCGAGAAGCGGCCCGCAGGTCATCGGCAGCCGAGGCCCGTGGCGCTGCGCCCACCGGCCCGACGGCGCGGAGAGCAGCAGCATCAGCAGGGTCAACGGCACGGTGGCGATCCCGGCCCGCAACGGCGAATAGCCCGCCACCACCTGCAGTTGCAGGACCAGCAGGAAGAACACCCCGCCCAGCGCGGCGTAGACCGCGAGCGTCACCAGATTGGCGGCGGTGAACACCCGCGACGCGAACAGCGACGGCGGTACCAGCGGATGATCGCTGCGCATTTCGATCACCACGAACGCGGCCAGCAGCAGCAGACCGGCCCCCACGAGTAGTGCGGTGCCGTCGATCAGGCCCAGGGTCAACGCACCGAGCCCGGCCGCGACCACCAGGGCGCCGGGCAGGTCGAGCCGGGTGGCCGCGTTCGGGTCGCGGCTCTCCGGCACATGCCGCAGCGATACCAGCACCACGACCAGCACCAGCGGCACGTTGATGAAGAAGATCGAGCGCCAGCCCGCCACCTCGATCAACCAGCCCCCGAGGAACGGGCCGAGCGCGCCGGACACCCCGCCGAATCCCGACCACAATCCGATGGCCGCGCCCTGATCGCGACGGTCGATCGAGGAGGAGATGAGGGCCAGACTGCCCGGGGTGAGCATCGCGCCCGCCACCCCCTGCAGCACCCGCGCGATCACCAGCATCTCGATGGTCGTCGCCGCCCCGCACAACAGGGAGGCCGCCGCGAATCCCACCGCGCCGATGAGGAAGATCCGGCGCCGGCCGAACCGGTCGCCGAACGAGCCACCGAGCAGGATGAAGGAGGCGAGCGTCAGGGTGTAGCCGTTGAGGGTCCACTGCAACCCCGCCACATCGGTGTCCAGGGCTTCGCCGATCCTGGGTAACGCGATATTGACCACCGTGGCGTCCAGCGACGCCACCGACGACCCGAGAACGGTGGCCAGCACGATCCAGCGGCCGGTGGCCGTGCCGAGCCGGGGCAGCCCAGGGGTGCTCACCCCACCGAACATACGGACCGGAGCGGACGGCCGACCTCCGACACGACCACGCGCGGGGCCCGGGTTCCGACCGGCCCGCCGCGGGTACCGGAAATTCCACCGCTACCGGGTTATCGTCTGCTTCCGAGCCCTCGGGCCCGTGGACGCGTCGATATCGAGGTGGCGGGAGGACCGGCGTGAGCGCGATGCCCGAAACCCGGCGCGCCCGGCGGCGCACCCGGATCGTTCGCAACGCCTACGGCAGCGCCGCCGCCGAAACGTTCCTGGTCATCGCGATCACGACCATCCTGGTGACCCGGGCCTATCTCGCCGCCACCGGCTATCCGCAGGTCGGTGGCGGCTCGCTGCATATCGCGCATGCCCTGTACGGCGGGGCGGCCATGATGGTCGCGCTGTTGCTCGGCTGGTTGCTGCTCGGTACGACCGCCCGGGCGGTGGCCGTGGTGATCGGCGGTATCGGGTTCGGGTTGTTCCTCGACGAGGTCGGGAAATTCGTCACCGCGGACAACGACTACTTCTACGGGCCGTCGGCGGAGATCATGTACGTGCTGGTCCTGGTGATCCTGGTGGCCAACCGGCTGGTCCGGGTCCTGCGACCGCCCACGGTGGACGAGTACCTGGCGAACGCGGCCGCCGTCGCGGCCGCCGGGACGGCGGGCGGATTACCCCCGCACCGGCGGGCCGCGGCGCACGCGATGCTCACCCGGGCCGAGGAAGCCGGTGCCGATCCCGTCGCGGTCCGGGGTATCCGGTCGCTGCTCGACGCGGCCGGCCATCGCGCCGACCGGCTGTATTCGGTGCAGCGGTCCCTGCCTCGGCTCGTGCCCGGATTCCTGCGCAGCCCGCGGTGGGTGCCGGTGATCGGCTGGTCGCTGGTCGCGGCGTCGGGGGCGGGCGTGGTCACCGGGATCATCGCGCTCGCGGCCGGCGGACTCGTCCTGAAGACCTCCGATACCACCCTGGACATCCAGCGGATGGGAATCGCGGAACTGATCCTTTTCGTCAGCTCCTGCCTGACCTTCTCGATCGCGGCGCCGTCCATGATCCGCTACCGCGGCGACGGGCCGCTGTGGCCGTTGCAGACGCTGCGTACCGCGGCGCTGATCTTCACTGTTCTCAACGCCTTCGCCGATTTCGCGACCGAGGGCTTCGGCGCCCTGATCGCGGTCGCGGCCGGCCTGTTCGCGATGGCGGTGCTGTCCTATCGCCTCACCGTCCGGGTCGGCGAACCGGCGGATTCCGGATAGCGGAGTCCCCGGTACGTACGTACCGGGGTACTAACAGCGCTGGGCCCCGACCAGGGAGATCCAGGCGCTGCTCAAGGCCCCTCCGATGACAGCCGAACTC
>NZ_JBSFRU010000162.1:0-13712 GCF_053589395.1 Nocardia sp. NPDC003345 | reverse complement strand
CACACGCGCCATCACCTGACGAGAATGCAACAGCCGGGCATCGAACATGGTCACCACGATGCCGTACAGGCTCAACCGCGGATTCAGGCGGTCCCGCACCTTCTCCACGGTGTCGTTGAGCAGCGCCAGCCCGCGCAGCGAGAAGTATTCGCATTCCATCGGGATGATCACGCCGTCCGAGCAGGCCAGCGCGTTCACCGTCAACAAGCCCAGTGAGGGCTGGCAGTCGATCAGAATGTAGTCGTAACGGTCGCGGATGGGCTCCAGCGCCCGCCCGAGCGATTGTTCCCGGCCGACCTCGTTCACCAGCTGGATCTCCGCCGCCGACAGATCGATATTGCTGGGCAGCAGGTCCAGGTTCTCGACCTTGGTCTGCATGAGGACGTCGTCGGCGCTCACCGGCGAGCCGATCAGCAGGTTGTGCACGGTCAGGTCCAGATCGTGATGGGCCACCCCGAGACCCGCCGACAGCGCGCCCTGCGGGTCCAGATCCACGAGCAGCACCCGGCGTCCGTACTCCGCCAGCGCCGCCCCGAGATTGATGGTGGACGTGGTCTTGCCGACGCCGCCCTTCTGATTGCACATCGCCACGATCAGCGCGTTGCCCTCGTGCGACGGTTCCGGCGGATCGGGCACGCTCCGTAGCGGCCGGCCGGTGGGACCCAATGCGGCATCGGCGGGTACGGGTTCGGGGCCCGCGCCCCATACCGACGCGGCGCGATCGTCGTTCTCGGCGCCCCTGGCCGATTCCGGCCCTCCGGCTGTCGTCACGATCCGCTGCTCCTTATACGTTCCTGCCCGTCACCTCGTAGAGCGTAACGAGGCCGATCAAGGCACGGTCTCGCTTTCGCCACGGTCCGGCTCGACCTAGACGCTACCGCCTGTCCCCACTCGAGCACCGTGTGTCTGGACGGCGTGTTGGTGTTTACCGTGCTCGAGGGTGTGCGGTGGCCCAGACCTCGCGCAACGTGCCGACCGTGACGAGGGTGTAGATCTGCGTCGTCGTCACCGAAGCGTGACCCAGCAACTCCTGGACCACCCGCACATCCGCGCCACCGTCCAGCAGATGGGTGGCGAACGAATGCCGCAGGGTGTGCGGTGAGACGGTCGCGGTGATCCCGGCGTGTTCGGCCGCGCGTTGCAGCACCTGCCAGGCGCTCTGCCGCGACAGGCGGCCGGCACGCACATTGAGGAACAGCGCCGCCGCCGAACCCGGGGTCCGGGGGCCGCGGCCGCCGGTCGCCAGGACCGGCCGGCCGCGCACCAGATAGTCGTCCAGTGCGGCGAGGGCCGGGCGGCCGATGGGCACGATCCGTTGTTTGCCGCCCTTGCCGCGCACGACGACCGAGCGGTTCTCGGTGTCGATATCGTCGATATCCAGGCCGATGGTCTCCGAGATGCGCGCCCCGGTCGAATACAGCAGTTCCAGCAGCGCCCGGTCCCGCAGCCCGCGCGCGGCGGCCTCGCCACCGGCCCCGGCCTCCGCGCCGGCGGCGTCCAGCAGCCGCAGCACCTGATCGACCGGTAGCGCCTTGGGCAGGCGCTGACCCACCATCGGCGGTTTCACCGAATGCGCGACATCGGCGCTGATCAGCCCCTCGGCCGCGGCGAACCGGTGCAGGCCGCGCACGGCGATCAGCGCCCGCGCCACCGAACCCGGCGCGAGTGGCGGATGCCGCGGATCACCGCTTCGCAGCGCGACCGCGAACTCCCCGATATCTGCCTCGGTGACCGCCTCCAGCCCGGCGACCCCGCGCCCGGTCAGATACTCCCGGTAACGCCCCAGATCCCGCCGGTACGCGGACAGAGTGCTGCGCGCCGCACCCCGCTCCACTGCCAGATGGTCCAGGAAGACATCGACCTCCCGCACCGTTTCGCCCCGGTCAGTCCGTGGACCGCCGCGCGGCCTGCCGCCGCAGCAGCGCGTCCGGCTGTCCGGGCCACGGCGCGTCGGCCGCGCGCAGCGGCAGCCCCGAGGCGTCCGCGGCATTCAGCGCGAGCAGCCCGGCGACCGCGGTCGCGTTGACGATCTCGCCCGCCAATGCCGCGCGCACGGCTTCGGCGACCGGCATCCGCACCAGTTCCAGATCGGCTTCCTCGTGTTCGGGATCGGGCCGGTGGGTGTCGGTGAGGCCCCGGGCGAGATACACCCGCAGCGCTTCATCGGTGAATCCCGGCGAGAGCGCCACATCCACCAGCACCGACCACTCCCGCGCGGCCAGCCCGGTTTCCTCGGCGAGCTCGCGTTTCGCGGCCTCCAGCGGGTCCTCGCCCGGAATATCGATCAGTCCCGCGGGCAGTTCCAGCAGCCGCTCCCCCAGCGGATGCCGGTACTGCCGGATGAGCACGACCTGCCCGTCGTCGTCGACCGCGACAACCGCCACGGCCCCGTGGTGCTCGACCACCTCCCGCTCCACGACCCGGCCGTCGGGCATCTCCACCCGGTCGACCCGCAACGCGAGAATGGCACCGCTGTAGACGACCCGGCTGTCCACCGTCGGGAAGGCGTGCCTGCCCGGTGCCGGATCGGCCGGGGTCACGACGCGCTCTCGGAGGCGCCGGCCATCTCCTGCTCACCCGGGATGTCCACGGGCAGCCGTTCGGCCAGTTTGTAGCGCAGAGCGGCGGCGATCAGTTCGGCGAACAGCGGATGCGGCCGGGTGGGCCGGCTCTTGAGTTCGGGGTGGGCCTGGGTGCCGACGAAGAAGGGGTGGATATCGGCGGGCAGTTCGACGAACTCCACCAGATGCCCGTCCGGCGAGGTGCCGCTGAACCGCAGCCCGCTGGTGGCGATCTTGTCGCGGTAGGAGTTGTTCACCTCGTACCGGTGCCGGTGCCGTTCGGAGACCTCGGTGCCGTGGTAGGCGCGGGCCACCACCGACCCCTTCTCCAGTACCGCCGGATAGGCGCCGAGCCGCATGGTGCCGCCCAGATCGGCCTCACCGGCCACGGCCTCTTCCTGATCGGCCATGGTGGAGATCACCGGATGTTCGGTATCGGGTTCGAATTCCGCGGAGTTGGCATCGGTCAGCCCCACCGACCGCGCCGCCTCGATCACCATGCACTGCAGCCCGAGGCACAGCCCGAGCAGCGGCAGCTTACGGGTGCGGGCATGCCGGATCGCGCCGACCTTGCCCTCGATACCGCGGATGCCGAACCCGCCGGGAATCAGTACCGCGTCCACATCGCGCAGCGCGGCCTGCGCACCGGCGGGGGTCTCGCAGTCGTCGGACTGCACCCAGCGCAGCTTCACCTTCGCCCGGTGCGCGAACCCACCGGCGCGCAGCGCCTCGGTGACCGACAGATAGGCGTCGGGCAGGTCCACGTATTTGCCGACCAGCGCGACCTCCACCGTTTCCCGGGGTGTGTGCACGCGGTCGAGGAGATCGCCCCAGACGGTCCAGTCGACATCGCGGAACGGCAGCCCGAGTTTGCGCACCACATAGGCGTCGAGGCCCTCACGGTGCAGCACCTTGGGGATGTCGTAGATCGACGGCGCGTCGGGGGTGGAGATGCAGGCGTCCACCTCCACATCGCACATCAGCGCGATCTTGCTCTTCAGCCCGGCCGATACCTCGCGGTCGCAGCGCAGGATCAGCGCGTCGGGCTGGATACCGATACTGCGCAGCGCCGCCACCGAATGCTGGGTGGGTTTGGTCTTGAGCTCACCCGAGGGCGCCAGATAGGGCACCAGGGAGACGTGCAGGAAGAAGACGTTGTCGCGGCCGACATCGTGGCGGATCTGCCGGGCCGCCTCGAGGAAGGGCTGGGATTCGATATCGCCGACCGTGCCGCCGATCTCCGTGATGACCACATCCGGTTCCTGCCCCTGCAGGTCCGGGCCGCGCATCGCCAGGACACGCGCCTTGATCTCATCGGTGATGTGCGGGATCACCTGCACCGTATCGCCGAGGTATTCGCCGCGCCGCTCCTTGGCGATCACCGACGAGTACACCTGACCGGTGGTGACGTTGGCGTCCTTGGACAGATCGCGGTCGAGGAAACGCTCGTAGTGCCCCACGTCGAGGTCGGTCTCGGCGCCGTCCTCGGTGACGAACACCTCTCCGTGCTGGAACGGATTCATGGTGCCGGGATCGACGTTCAAATAGGGGTCGAGCTTCTGCATGGTGACCCGTAGCCCCCGCGCCGTCAGCAACTGACCGAGGCTGGAGGCGGTGAGACCCTTACCGAGCGATGAGGCGACGCCACCACTGACGAAGATGTGTTTGGTGGCTGTCCGCGCCTGAATCCGTGTATGACCCACGGGTCTTCACGGTAACACGAAACCCGCGCGACGATCGACAGCCACCCCCGGTTAACCACCCGATCGCCCACACCCGGGCCGCCACGTCACCGCAATCGCGAGACCGCAACGCCCTCATCCGCACCGATCGCACCACCGGCCACTTCTCTCACACCCGGACGGTCCGGCGCAGCGAGCCGGCCCGCCGCACGCGGCCGGATCCGAGACGCTGAGGAATTGCCCCGCACCGCCCGGGAACGCTCCCCGAACCGCCCGGTGCCATCGCACGATGCCCGTCACCGTTGCGCGCCGCCGCCCACACGCCACACCGGCGCGGCCCCACCCGGGGCAGGTTTGCGGCCACCTACTCCGGTCGCGCCAGCACTTCACGGCCCCATGCCTCGGCGCGGGTCAGCATCTCCTGGGCCTGCGCCAGCACCTCACCACCGTGCCCGGCGGCCAGTACCGCCACGATCACCACCACCAGCGCCGCCAGCACCAGCAGCGAGATGATCGCCCCGGAGACCCGGCTGCGATAGAGCGTGGCCACCGCGGTCGCGTCCATGATCGATTCCCCGACCTTCAGGCGGGTCAGGAAGGTCGCCGGATTGCTGTCGCGGCGGCCCCGGTCGAAGAATTCCTCCAGCGACGCGGCCGCGCCCGCGGTCACGATCAGCGAAGCGCCGTGATGATGGGCCAGCAGCAGCGCCAGATCCGCGGGGGTGCCCGAGCACGGGAAGGTGATCGCCCCGATACCCAGTTCCTTCACCCGCTCCAATCCCTCGGCGCGGCCGGTCAGATCGGCGGGCACGATCAGCTCGGCGCCGGCGGTCAGAGTGCGCGCCGCCAGATCCTCGGGATTGGCGACGATCAGATCCGGTTTGTATCCGGCACGGCGCATCGTTTCCGCTCCGCGTCCCACCCCGACCATGATGGGGCCGTACTCCTTGATGAACGGTTTGAGCTTCTTCAGATCCTCGGCGTGCCCGGGCCCGTCGCCGACCACCACCACCTGCCGGCCGTTGAAGTCCAGATCCGGATCGGGCACGCCGATCCCGTCCATCAGCAATGACGATTCGGCCCGGATGAACTCGAGCGCATCGCCGGCGAACGATTCCAGATGCCCGGCCAGCCCGTTGCGGGCCTCACACATCCGGTCGGCGACCGCCTCCTCGTCGAGTTCCAGGCATTCGACCAGGACCTCCGGTTCCTTGCGGGTGAACCGGCCGGCGTAGACGACCCCGCCCTCGATCCGGATCCGGCTCCCGTCCTTGATCCGCCCGAAGGCGTCGGAGCTCACCGTGTCCAGCAACAGCACACCGTTGGCGACCAGGACCTCGGGGCCGACATTCGGGTAGCGCCCGGAGATCGACGGCGAGGTGTTCACGACCGCGACGACACCGGCGGCCACCAGACGTTCGGCGGTGACCTGATCCAGGTCCATCTCGTCGAGGACAGCGATATCCCCAGGTCCGACTCGCTCGAGTAGCCGCCGGGTATCACGGTCGACCCGGGCGGTCCCGGTCCGGCCGGGCAGCGTCTCGGAATTCTTCGACAGCAGCGCCAGCATCCTCATGCAGCGATGATGTCCGCAAACCCTCAACCCGTGGTGGAGACACGCCGCATTCCAGCGGTGTCCGTCGATGGTTGGGGCAATCGATCGGTTACCGGCTCATCCTGGCGGCGCCCCGGCCCGCGCGCCGGTCGCGCCGTATGCTCCGGGCACAGCTATACGAAGAGGAGAGCTCCATGGCCAGCACCACCGTCGATACCGTCATCGACGCCCCGCGCGCCACCGTGTACCGGCTGTTCGCCGACCGCGAGAGCATCAGCCCGTTTCTCGCGGTGAACGTCACCCTCGTCAAACCGGGCCATACCGAACGCGAGGGCGTCGGCGCCCAGCACAAGCTCGGGCTCGGTCCCGTCGGGATCGTCGAGGAGATCACCGAGCTGGTGCCCGGCGAGCGGATGGAATACAAGGTCGTCAAGGGCGCCCCGGTGAAAAGCCATACCGGCGTGGTCACCTTCGCCGACGAGGGCACCGGCACCCGCGTCGTCTACACCATGACCTCCGAGCCGTCGCTGCCCGTGCCCGGCAAGGCCTTGGAGCTCGGGTTGAAGGGCCTGATCAATCAATTCATCGCCGGGGCCCGCAAAGCCGTCCGCTGATCGTCGCGGGCAGCGGTGGTAGCCGTATCCCGGCCGTCACCGCGCCCGGCGCGGGCCTCAGCCGGCCGCCATCCGCTCCGCGCGGGCGATGTTCAGCAGCTCCCAGGCGTGTGCCCGGCCGGTCTCGGTATCGTCGAGCCCGGCCAGCATCCGTGCGAGTTCCACCACGCGTTCGTCCTGGGTGAGCGCCCGCACGCCCGAGTTCACCGCGCCCTCACCGTCGTCGGATTTGTTCACCACCAGATGGGTGTCGGCGAATGCGGCGACCTGGGCCAGATGGGTCACCACGATCACCTGATGGGTCCGGGCCAGCCGGGCCAGCCGCCGCCCGATCTCCACGGCGGCCCGGCCGCCGACACCGGCGTCGACCTCGTCGAAGACCATGGTCGCGCCGTGCTCGGCGCCCGCCAGCACCACCTCCAGGGCCAGCATCACCCGGGAGAGTTCACCACCGGACGCGCTTTTGCTCAGCGGCAGCGATTGCGCCCCGGAATGCGCGGACAGCCGCAACTCCACCTCGTCGATACCGGCGGGCCCGGCATGGAATTCGGTCCCGTCGATCTCCAGCGGCGCGGAATCCCGGTCGCCGGCGGGCATCGGCCGCACCACCACCTCGAGCCGTGCCTTACCCATCGCGAGCCCGCCCAGTTCCTCGCTCACCGCGGCGGCCAGCGCACCCGCGGCATCGGTCCGCGCCTGCGACAACTTCACCGCCGCGCCGCGCACCCGGTCGGCGCCCGCCTCGGCCTCGGCCCGCAACGCCGCCAGCGCCTCCTCCGAGACATCCAGTGATTCCAGCCGGGTCCGCGCCTCGTCCGCCCATGCGATCACACCGTCGATATCGGGGGCGTATTTGCGGGTCAGCGATTTCAGTTCGGCCTGCCGGGTCAGCATGGACTCCAGCGCCCCGGGATCGGAGGGCAGATCGGACAGGTAACCGCTGAGTTCGGTGGTCAGATCCACCACCACCGCGATCGCGTCGGCCAGCCGCGGCGACAGCGCCGCCAGCGCGGGGTCCTCGGCGGACTCCACCCGGGACCGCGCGACCCCCAGCGCGTCCAGCGCCCCGACACCCTCACCCGGATTGTCGGCGGGGCCCGCGAGCGCCTCGTGCGCCGTCGCGGCCGCTTCCCGCAGCGAATCGAGATCGCTGAGCCGGCGGATCTCGGCCACGAGCCGGTCGTCCTCACCGGGTTCCGGCGCCACGGCGTCGATCTCGGCCAGCGACTGGGTGAGCCGTTCGGCCTCCGCCGCCATCTCCCGGCTACTGGCGGTGCGTTCCAGCAGCGCGGTCCGCGCCGCCAGCCAGGCGCCGCGCTGTTCGGTGTAATCCCGCAGCAGCGGCCCGACCGTCGCGTCCGCGAACTGGTCCAGCGCGTGCAGTTGCTGTTCCGGCCGCTGCAGGCGCAACTGGTCGTTCTGCCCGTGCACCGTGAGCAGCGGCGCGGTGAAGTCGGCCAGTACCGATGCCGGCACACCCCGGCCGCCCAGATGCGCGCGGGAACGACCGTCGCTGCCGACCGTCCGGATCGCGATCACGGTCCCGTCGTCATCGGGTTCGGCGGCCGCCGATTCCAGCACCTGCCCGGCCTCGTCGCGCGCGGCGGGATTCACCTCGTCGAGCGTGAAACGGCCTTCCACGACCGCGCGGGTGGCGCCCAGCCGTACCCGCCCGGCATCGGCTCGCGCTCCGCTCAGCAGATGCAGGCTGGTGACGACCATGGTCTTGCCCGCGCCGGTCTCACCGGTGAGCACGGTGAGCCCTTCGTGGAATTGCGCGGTCGCCGTCGAGATGACGCCGAGTCCGTCAATCCTTATCTCTGTCAGCACGTGTGCCCTCCGTTCGCCGCCGGCCCCGCCAACCCGTCACCGGCAGCTCGAACTTGCGCACCATCCGATCCGCGAACGGCGCGGAATCCAGCCGCACCCACCGCACCGGCTCGGCACCACGGACCGCTTCCACGCGGCCGCCCCGCGGCAACGCGAGGGTGCGCCTGCCATCCAGGAAAACTATCGCATCATGGCCGGTGGCAACGGATTCGACCGCGATCCGCGAATCCGGGCTGGTCACCAGCGGGCGAGCGAACAGCGCGTGCGCGTTACTCGGAATCACCAGCAGTGCTTCCAGTTCCGGCCACACCACAGGACCGCCCGCGGAGAAAGCATACGCCGTGGAACCGGTAGGGGTCGCGACGAGAATGCCGTCGCAGCCGTAGGACGACACCGGACGCCCGTCCACTTCGAGCACCACTTCGAGCACGCCCATCCGGGCGGCGTTCTCGATACTGGCCTCGTTCAACGCCCAGCCGTATTCGATGATCTCGTCGTCGATCCGGACCGAGAGGTCGATCGTCATCCGTTCCTCGACGCGATAATCGCCCCGGACCACCTGCGCGAGTGCCTCGTCCAGATTCTCGGCCTCGGCCTCGGTGAGGAATCCGATCCGGCCCAGGTTGATACCGAGCACCGGAACCGTGACCTGGCGCGCCAGCTCGGCCGCCCGCAGCAGGGTGCCGTCACCGCCGAGCGCCAGCACCATCTCGCAACCGCGCGCCGCCTCCGGTTCGTGCGCCACCACCCGTACCGGATAACCGCCCGGCCCGGTGATCGGCTCGGCGTCGCCGTCGAGGCGGGTGCTGTCGGCCTCGTCGGCCAGCACCCGCAACCCGATCCCGGCCTCCGCGAAGATCTTCGCGACGCGGTGCGCCGTTTCGCTGATCTCGGCGCGGCCCGGGTGGGAGACCAGCAGGATCTCCCCTCGCCGCGATTGCTGCGCACTCATTGCGGGCCCTCCTCGACCGCGCGCCGCACCAGCGCCTCCACCTCGGCGGGATCCCGATTCGCCGGGTCCTCGCGCCGCAGCCACAGGAAGTATTCGACATTTCCGGACGGGCCCGGCAGCGGGCTCGCCACCACACCCCGGGTCCGCAGCCCGAGTTCCGCCGCCGCGGCGGCGACCGCGCATACCGATTCGGCCCGCAACCCCGGATCGCGTACCACGCCGCCGGAACCGACACGATCCTTACCGACCTCGAACTGCGGTTTCACCATCGGCAGCAGATCCGCGCCCGGGGCGGCGCATTCGGCCAGGGCGGGCAGGACCAGCGCCAGGGAGATGAACGACAGATCGGCCACCACCGTGTCCACGGTGCCTCCGATCTCGGCGGGGGTCAGATTCCGGACATTGGTCCGATCGTGTACGCGCACCCGGTCGTCGGACCGCAGCCGCCACACCAGTTGCCCGTAGCCGACATCGGCGGCCACCACCTCGCGGGCGCCACGGCTCAGCAGCACATCGGTGAACCCACCGGTGGACGCTCCGGCATCCAGGCAGCGCCGCCCGGTGATCTCGACCCCCTGCGGTTCGAACACCTCCAGCGCCCCGAGCAGTTTGTGCGCCCCGCGCGAGGCCCAGCCGACCTCGTCCGCCTGCTCCTTGACCAGCAGCGGCGTTCCCGCCTCCACCGCCGTGGCCGCCTTGACCGCGACGGCGCCGTTGATCAGGACCCGTCCGGCCCCGATCAGTTCCACGGCGTGTTCACGCGATCGCGCCAATCCGCGGCGAACCAATTCCGCGTCCACCCGTGCCCTCCTGGCCACCTCAGATCTTGTCCACCGTGGCCAGCGCCCGGACCAGCACCTCATGGGCCTGGTCGAGGATATGGGCACGGCGGGCCAGATCGGCGCCGGCGGTGTCGTCCCCGGACGCACCGGCCGGCGCCGGCGCGGGTCCGAGTTCGGCGAGCAGGTCACGGACTTCGGCGCGGATCCGGTCCGGATCGGCAGGTTCGCCGTGATCGGCCGCTCCGGGCAGATGCCGACCGGGCAACGGTACCGCCGGGCGGGCGCCGGTGGTGTTCTGTCGGGGAGTCGGGGTAGTCATCGTGTCGCCAACGCTATCGGATTTCCGAACGAGGCGCGCGTACCCTCAGCGCCCGGCCGGGGTCGGCCGCCAGTTCCCGGCGTATCGCGTCCATATCCCCGCAGTCGGCCGGTACCGGCTCCCGGTTCAGGGCATCCAGGCTGCCGGCGAGATAGGTGGGCCACTCACCGGCGGACCGTCCCGCGAGTTCGTCGAGTGTGCTCACCCCGGTGAGCACCAGCAATGAGTCCAGTTCCACATTCCGCGCGCCGTCGATATCGGTGTCCAGACGGTCACCCACCACCAGCACCGCCCGGGTTCCGGCGCGGCGCAGCGCATCGTCGAGCAGCGGCGGATACGGTTTGCCCGCGACCACCGGCTCCCGGTCCGAGGCGGCACGCAGCGCCGCGACCATGGCGCCGTTACCGGGCGCCAGCCCGCGCTCGTTCGGCAGGGTCCGGTCGGTATTGGCGGCCACCCAGATCGCCCCGGCCCGCAGGGCGTAGGAGGCCTCGGCAAGATCCGGCCACGCGGTCTGCGGTGAATGCCCCTGAACCACCGCGCCCACCGTCTCGGTGGCCGTGCGGACCGGCCGCAGACCCGCCGTCGCGACCTCGGCCGCGAGATCCTCGGTACCGACCACCAGGACCTCCGTCCCGGGCGCGAGCCGCTCGGCCAGCAACCGGCCTGCGGCCTGCGCGCTGGTCACCACATCGGACTCCCCGGCGGGATACCCCAGTTCGGCGAGGTGGCCGGCCACCGCGGCCGCCGCCCGGCTCGCATTGTTGGTGACGTACACCAGCTGCTGCTTCCCGTCGGTGAGCGCCTCGGGCCCGCCCTCGACGACCACCGGTCCGCGATAGAGCGTTCCGTCCAGATCCAGCAGCAGCGCCTCGTACCCGTCCCGCAACCGCGGCGTCTCACTCACATCCCGCACACCCGGACCCTACGTGCCGCGTCCGACGGCCCCGGCACCCACTCCACACCTGCGCGACCTTCTCACGTCCGCGGCCCGATGAATTCGTGGTCCGGCGGTCGTCGGAATACCAGAACGGCGAAACCCGCGACGACATCGATGAACGGAGCACCCAGCCATGACAGACCACCGGGACCCCACGGCCGAGCCGGTTCTGATCGATACGGCCGAGACACACCTGGCGACAGTCCACGGCCGGATCGCGCCCGCCGGGCTCCCGGACTTCTTCGACAGGTCGTTCGGCCTGCTCCCCGGTGTCATCCTCGGCCAAGGCGCGCAGATCACCGGGCCCGCGCTCTGCCGCTACGGCTCGATGTCCCCGGAGTCGGTGGAGCTCGCCGTGGGATTCCCCGTCGACCGTGCGATCGCCGCGGAGGGTGAAGTGCGAGCGGGCAACCTGCCGGCCGCGCGCACGGCCCGACTCGTGCACTACGGCGCCTTCGACGGTCTCGGTGAGAGCTGGGACAGGCTGCACACCTGGATCGGCGACCGGGACCTCACTCCGGGTGATATCCGGTGGGAGGTCTATCTCACCGAACCCAGCCCGGATATGGATCCGGACGAGCTGCGCACCGAACTCAACTGGACGGTGACGGCACGGGCATAGCCCGCGCCTCGGCACCGCTGTCGAACACGGGAGCGGCACGCGATGCGCCGCGGCGGTCCTGGCGTCCGCCGCGGCCGATTCCGGCCTGATGCCGACGAACAGCGAGTCAGCGGGGCCCGCACCTCGATCCGGCCTTCACACCAGAAACCGGTGACGTCCCGGGCCGGATCGCGGCCCCACCTGCCCAGTAGCGCCCAGCGGTCCGGCGCGCGACAGGCGACGCTCAGACGTCGCCGGTCAATTCGGCGGCCCGTTCCTCGGCGTCCGTTTCGCCGTCGAGGTCCGCGGCCGCGGCGTTGAAGAACCAGGTCAGACCCTCATCGGTCCGGCCAGCGGCGACCAGCGCGTCGGCGTAGGCGTAGAACAGCCGGGCCGGTCCCGAACCCGTACGCGCCGGGTCGAGATCCGAGGTCTGCAGGGTGACGACGGCCTGGTCGTACTGGCCGAGGTCCATGCGCGCTCCGGCGACCACGATCCGCAGTTCGATCGCCTCGTCGCCGGTCAGGGCCCGGCCCTCGTCGCTGCGGCCGATCTCGATGGCCCGTTCCGGCCGGCCCAGCCCGCGTTCGCAATCGGCCATCACGGCCAGCAACCCGGTCCCGCCCGCCATCCGGCGCGCGGCCCGCAGTTCCGAGAGCGCCTCGGCCCATTCCCCGGCATGGTAGGCGACGACACCGGCGGTCTCGCGGACCACAGCGATGCGCCCGGCGCGCTGCCGGGCGGCCCGGGCGTGGGCCAGGGCCAGACGCGGATCGTCGTCGAGCATCTGTGCCGCCATCGCCAGATGGCGCGCGACGGTTTCGGCATTACCTTTGTCGAGGCTCAGGAGATCGCGCCGGATCGAGCCGTCCAGATCGCCGGCCTGGATATCGTCGGGCAGGTCGGGCTCGTCGGGCCGCGGCGGCCGCCGATCCAGGCCACGGGACGCGCCCTCGCCACCCCGGCGGCGCGGGGCATCACCGGAGCGGGCGAAACCACCGCTTCCATTGCCCCCGCCCGGGCCTCGATGCGGAGGACGCTCACCCGTACGCTCCGGACGATCCGGGCGCCCCGAGTCTCCGCGGCCGCCTGCGCCGCGATCCGCACGCTGTCCGCGACCTTCCACACGGCCCGCACCGGCGCCGCGGAAGCCGCCGCGCTCACCGTCGCCGGAGCGGAACCCGCCCTGCGGCCGCTGGTCACCGCGCTCCCGGAATCCACGATCCGGCCTATCGCCGGTCGTCCGGGAATCGCGGCCGCCGAAACCTCCGGACCGGTTGTCCTCTCGTCCCCGCGCCGGATCCGGACGGAACCCACCGCGCTCACCGGGCCTGCCGGCGGTGCGGTCACGGTCCGCACCACGATCGGGCCGACCGCGATCGGGGCGCCGGGAATCATCTCCGGCGTATCCACCTCGCTCGGGCCGGGGACGGTTCCCCTCCGACCGCTGCGGGGCCCGGTCTCCCGTCCCACCTCGAACGTCGTTCCGTTTGCCGCTCTCACGACGGAATCCCCCCGATGCGCCGGCACCTCGCTCGCCACCGGACTCACCGCCGGGACGCCGTGCACCGCCTTCGTCCCCGGTACGCCGGAAGCCGTTCTCCGCTCCGGAAGAATTGCGCCGGAACGGTTTCCGGCCATTGTTCTGTTCCGGCACGGCGGGTCCCTCTCTCGGTAACACGGATGGATCGAAATCGACTGTTCTCGAAATCGGCACGCGATGATCGTCTGTCCACACAAGTTTACGGGTCACGACCCGCGGTGGAGACAATGGTGCCGGAAACGCCTTTGGGGGGCCCACATCGTGGGCCCCCCAAAGGGAATGTATGTTCCGGCGGTGTCCTACTCTCCCACACCCTGTCGAGTGCAGTACCAT
>NZ_JBSFRU010000161.1:0-13743 GCF_053589395.1 Nocardia sp. NPDC003345 | reverse complement strand
GTTCCGCTGCTGGATATGCGCCGGTATCACCTGCTGCTGGCAGGGGCGTCCTGGGTCGCGGAATACGGCGACCCCGATAACCCCGCGGAATGGGAGTACATCGGCCGGTATTCGCCCTATCAGAAGGCGATGACCGAGGGCGGTGCGGCGACCTATCCGCCGATTCTGCTCACCACCTCCACCCGGGACGACCGCGTTCATCCCGGCCACGCCCGGAAGATGGCCGCGCTGCTGGAGGAGCAGGGGCACCGGATCTGGTACCACGAGAACATCGAGGGCGGGCACGGCGGGGCCGCCGACAACAAGCAGTCGGCGTTCCAGGCGGCCCTCATCTACGAGTTCTTCACCCAGATGCTGTTCGAGGGCCGGACGGAGAAATGAGTTGTGGCGGGGTCAGCGGTCGCGCAGCCATTTCTCGATCCGGTCGATCACGCTGTGCGGGTCGGTGATCCAGCCGTTGTGGCCGAGCCGCCGCGGTTCGTGCCAGGTGGTGCGGTCGGCGGCCGGTAGTTTGTCCAGCAGGTGGCGCGCCGACGCCCGCGGGGTCAATTCGTCGCCGGTGAGGGTGATCGACAGCACGGGCAGTTTCAGCCGGGATATCCGCTCCTCGTAGTCGATATCGGCACCGGCCGGGGTGAACCGGCCGGTGCGGGCGAGCCGGGCCCAATCCGAGATCAGCACCTTCGACTGGCGGCCGAAGCCGTTGGGGCCCAGTTTGTCGCCGGGCCAGACTCCGGCCAGGTTGGCGGTCAGCGAGACGGCCGCGGTTCCCAGAAGCAGACCCGGCCCGAGCAGCCCGCGGAAGCCCCGGTAATACGGGGTCCCGGAGGCGACGAGGATCAATCCGGCCAGACGGCCGCGGACCCGGGAGGCGTACAGCACCGAGAGATGGCCGCCCATACTGTGCCCCATCAGGTAGGGGGTGCTGCCGGGGAACCTGGTGCGGACCGCCTCGAAGATCGCCGGGAAATCGACCGCGGCGAGTTCGTGGTATCCGTAGGCGCTGGCGGCGGTGGCCTTCGGCAGGCTGGCACCGTTGCCGCGCAATTCGCCGACGGCCACATCCACACCCCGGCGGGCGAGTTCGCGAGCGAAATACAGGTAGTACTCGCCGGGTACCCCGAGCCCGGGGATCAGTACGACGACCGGGCGCGGCATATCCGGCGTGACCGGGCGCCGGTGCGGTCCGGCGGCCGGTAGCAACCGGACCGGCACGGTGGCGCCGTCCGGCATCTGGATCGGAACGGTCTCCATCGGGCCAAGGCTAGCGGCCGCCGGCCGCCGGTGCGTCAGGCCCGGATGGCGCCCACGATGATCCGGCTCATCACCCGAATCACCTCGTCGAGCGGTCGCTGGGGTTCGGTTCCGCTCCATTCGTCCACGACGTAGTTGACGGCGCCGATGATCGCCAGCATGCGCAGGTCGTAGTCGCCCGTCGGGATTTCGCCGTGCAGGGCGGCGTCCTCCGCGGCCTGGGCGAGAACCGCGCTCCAGGCGCGCCGCGATTCCGTGCGCATCTTCTCGACTTTGCTCCCGGCGCCGACCACTTCGACGAGCACGACCCGAGCCCGCCGCATATCGGTACCGATGGATTGCACATAGGCGCGTATCGCGCTGTCGATCCGCTGTAGTGAACTCTGCTCGGTGCTGTGCTGCAACGATCCGAGCACCGCGGCGCGCGATTCCCGGTCGATCGTGGCGAACAGTTCGAGAAGTAAGGATTCGCGGCCGGTGAACTCCTCGTAGAACTGTCTCGAGGACAGTCCCGCGTCTTTACAAATGGCGCCGACCGAGCTATTGGCATACCCGTCGCGGGCGAAAACCGTCAGGCCGGATTCGAGAAAACGCGCGCGCCGTTCGCGTTGCCGATCTTCTACGGGCTGGCCGGCATACCTTCGTCCCGAATTCGCTTCCTGTGACATCGCGCAGAACAATACCGAAAAGCCCGATCCCCTCGTCATCGATCGGGCCTTTCGTAGCACACCGGTAGCACGCTGTGGGTTTGCCGAAAGTTGGCTGCTCGCAACGCGGTCGCCAGTAAATGCGCCAAATCGGACAATACCTGTATCGCCGCGGGTGTGCGCGATTTTAGAGGGAAATTCTAGAATAATTTCTTTCGGCCCTGCATGACCATCTCCATAACCCCGCAACACATAGTGTTCACCCTATGGGAACGGCGCTGCTGTATGGGCTCGGTACGGCAATTCCATTGGTCATCGGTGCGGCTATAGGTTTGCGCGCCACGCTGCCCAGGCCATTGCTCGCGTCACTGATGGCGTTCGGCGCGGGAACGATGATCGCCGCCGTCACCAACGAACTCTTCGAGCCCGCCTTCGTACAGGCGGGGGTGGCGACGGCGGGGGTGGCGCTGTTCTCGGGAGCGGCCGTATATGTGGTGGCCAATCGCCTGCTGGAGCGCCGGGCCGGCGCGGGCGCGGTGGGCTGGGCCCTGATGCTCGGCACCGTTCTCGACGGCGTACCCGAGAACACCGCGCTCGGCGTATCACTCGCGTCGGGCGGAGGTCTGGTACTGCTGGTCGCCATCGCCGCGGGCAACGTGCCCGAGGCGATCAGCGGTTCCGCGCTCCTGCACCGCCAACACGACGTCTCCTTCGCCAGAGCGTTCACTCTCTGGCTTCTCACCGGTGCCATCCTGGTGGTCGTGACCGTCGCCGGGCACGCGCTCTCGGACCATCTGAGCGCCGACTCGATCAGTGCGGTACAGGCATTCGCGGGTGGCGCCACCATCGCCGTCCTGGCCGATTCCCTCATGCCCGAGGCGTACAAAGAGGGCGGCTGGTGGGTGGGCATGGCGACGGCCGGGGGCTTCCTCGTGGCCTTCTTGTTGGGTTGACGGCCGGGGGCGCCGGAAAATCGCTTTCCACGAGCGTCTCTTCCGGACAGTATTCGGGCCGTATGAGACCTCGCGTTCGTGTTCCGGTGCTCCGGGAAAAACTGCGTCCGTTGCGCGAACCGGCTTTTCGTGGACTCGGTTTCGGCGCCGTGTGCTCGGCCGTCACCGACGGGATGATTCCGGTGGCGTTCGCCGTCTACTCCGTGCACGCCTTCGGTTCGGCCGCCGTACTCACCTCGGTACTGCTCGCACTGTGGGCCGGGCGGCTGGCCTGCACCCCGCTCGCGGGGATCGCTGCCGCGAGGTACGACCGTTTCGCGGTGATGATCGCCGCCGAAGCCGCCCGCATCGCCGCCCAGGGCGGGCTCGCGCTGGTTCTGCTATCGGCCGATCACGATCCGCCGGGCGCGCTGATCGCCTCGGCGGCCCTGTTCGGCGCCGCGACGGCGTTCTACGGTCCCGCGCTGCATACGGTGCTGCCCCGGATCGTGCCCACGCGGGACCTGCGTACCGCCAACGCGCTGCTGGCGGCGGTGGCCGATATCGGCCTGCTCGGCGGTCCGGCGTTGGCGGTGGTGCTGTTGGGGACGGTGGGTTTCGTCTGGATCCTGGTGCTCGACACGGTGACCTTCGGGCTGAACCTGGCGGCCCTGGTGTACGCGCGTCGCCGCGCGCCCGTGATTGCGCCGGACGCGCGGCGGGAGCCCGGAACCACCGGACCGGGTGAGGCACCCGCTGCCCTGCCTTCCGGCGTCCCTCGCTCGACGGCCGTTCCCGGCGCCGTGCCCGCACCGTCCGGGAACTCGCTGCGGGCGACGCTCGCCCGGGCGCGGTGGCTCGGCTGGTCGGTGCTGCTGTGGTTCGTCGTCTCGTTCGCGATAGGCCTGGTGGCGGTGGCCGGGCCGGTGCTGGCCGTCGAGCGCGGCGGGGGCGGCCTGTGGGCGGTGGTGGCGACCGGGATGGCGGTGGCCGGTCTGGCCGGTTCGGCCGCGGTGGTGGCGAGCCCGCGCCGGATCGGCTGGCGGTTCGCGATGGTGGCGATGTCCGTGGTCGTGGTCGTGGAACTGGCGGTGCTCACCGGATACGCGCACGGGGTAGTGGGTGCGGTGCCGCTGTGTGCCGGGATCATGGCGGCCGGATTCGCGATCGCCGTCACCGGAATCGTCTGGCAGTCGCTCATCCAGGCGATGCTGCCCACCGCGGCACTCGGCCGGTTCAGTTCACTGGAGGGCTTCGCCGACGCGTCGGGTGTCCCGGCGGGAATGGTGGTGGGTGGACTGGCGCTGTCCACCGCGGGGATCGAGGTCGTGGCCGGTGCGGTCGCGGTGGCACTGGTCGCGGCGACGGTGGCGGCCCGGTCCGGCGCGCCCGCCACCGGCCCCGGTGACGCTGTTCACGGGCGGGACGGGTGGGTGGGTCCCGCCACGTCCGGAGAGCTAGGCTCGACAACGTGACTTCCCACTACGATGTCGTCGTTCTCGGTGCTGGTCCCGGCGGTTACGTCGCCGCGATCCGCGCCGCTCAACTCGGCCTGCGAACAGCGATCGTCGAGCAGAAATACTGGGGTGGCGTATGCCTGAACGTGGGCTGCATCCCGTCCAAGGCGCTGCTGCGCAACGCGGAGCTGGCGCATATCTTCACCAAGGAGGCCAAGACCTTCGGTATCACCGGTGAGGCGTCGTTCGATTTCGGAGCGGCGTTCGACCGGAGCCGTAAGGTCGCGGACGGCCGGGTCAAGGGCGTCCACTTCCTGATGAAGAAGAACAAGATCACCGAGTACGACGGGAAGGGCACCTTCACCGGCCCGAACGCGCTCTCGGTGGAACTGAGCAGTGGTGGCAGCGAGTCGATCACCTTCGACAACGCCATCATCGCCACCGGTACCAACACCAAACTGCTGCCGGGGACCTCCCTGAGCCAGAACGTGGTGACCTACGAGGAGCAGATCCTCACCCGCGACCTGCCCGGTTCGATCCTGATCGTCGGCGCCGGCGCCATCGGTATGGAGTTCGCCTACGTACTGCGCAACTACGGCGTGGACGTGCGGATCGTGGAATTCCTGGACCGCGCCCTGCCGAACGAGGACGCCGACGTCTCCAAGGAGATCACCAAGGCGTACAAGAAGCTGGGCATCACCATCAGCACCGGCGCCGCGGTGCAGTCCATCGACGACGACGGCAGCAAGGTCACCGTCGCCATCAAGGACAACAAGTCCGGCCAGGTCGAGACGGTCACGGTCGACAAGGTGCTGCAGGCCGTCGGCTTCGCGCCCCGGGTCGAGGGCTTCGGCCTGGAGAACACCGGAGTCGCGCTCACCGATCGCGGCGCCATCGCCATCGACGACTACATGCGCACCAATGTGGGCCATATCTACGCCATCGGCGATGTCACGGCGAAACTGCAGCTCGCGCATGTCGCCGAGGCGCAGGGCGTGGTCGCGGCCGAGACCATCGCCGGTGCGGAGACGCTGGCCCTGGGTGACTACCGGATGATGCCGCGCGCCACCTTCTGCCAGCCGCAGGTCGCCAGCTTCGGGCTCACCGAAGCGCAGGCGCGGGACGAGGGCTACGACGTGAAGGTCGCGACCTTCCCGCTCACCGCCAACGGCAAGGCGCACGGCCTGGGCGATGCCACCGGTTTCGTGAAGCTCATCTCCGACAACACGCACGGCGAGCTCATCGGCGGCCACCTCATCGGCCACGATGTCTCCGAGCTGCTGCCGGAGCTCACCCTGGCGCAGAAGTGGGACCTCACGGTCAACGAGCTGACCCGCAATGTGCACACCCACCCGACGTTGAGCGAGGCGCTGCAGGAGGCCTTCCACGGCCTCGCCGGCCATATGATCAACTTCTGAGCGAATTCCCCGCCGATCGGATCGGCGAATCCGACTCCGTGCCGGTCACCGGCGCGGAGTCGGCCGCTTTTCACGGGTGGTTCGCGGCGCCGTCGAGCAAGACGGTTCCGGTCCGCGCGCGAGCGAAAAGGGAGCGGGCTATATTCCGGCGGTGTTTTCCTATTCGGCGTCGCGTACCGGCGCCGCACCGGTACTGCGGTGGGTGCTCGCGGTGCTGTCACTCCTGTTCCTGCTGGTGACGGCAGCGGCGGCGGTATTCGCCGATACGCAACTGGTGCGCACCGAGGTCGTCGCGTCCGAGGTCCAGCCGTCCGGGGTGGACTACGACGGTGCGACCTATCATGCCGGGCTGGTGCGGCAGCAGAGTTGGCTGCTGCACCGCAGGCTGCCGGATATCGTGCTCGTCGGCCGCGATCCCGGGCTCGGCTACGGGCATCCCGTCTCCTTCGAGATACTCGGCAACCCCGACCCGCGCCTGGAATCGGTGGACTGGCGGCCCGAGGGCGTGGCCGTGCGGTTCGATTCGGGGCACGAGATCTTCCTGCCCGCCGCCGCGTTCACCGGTGGCCGGTAGCGGGTGGCCGAGGAGGCCGCGCTCAGAATTCGTCGCGGCGGATACGCAGCGTGGTGATCGTCGCGGCCAGGCCCTCGTACTGATTGACCAGCAGCACTATCTCGATCAGGCGACGTTCGTCGTAGTGGGCGGACAGTTCCGCCCAGGCGGCGTCGTCGATATCGCGGGTTCGGACCAGCTGGTCGACCGCGGTGAGCAGGGCCCGGTGCCCCGCGGGCCAGCCCTCGGCGGAGGGGCCGGACCGGATCCGGTCCAGCACCTCCGCGGTGATTCCGGCCCGTTTTCCGAGGCGGATGTGATGGTCGGTCTCGTATTCGCAGTCGCGCAGATGAGCGACCCGCAGGATCACCAATTCGGTCTCGTAGCGGCGCAGGCGCCCGCCGGGCATGAGCATCCCGGAGAAGTGCAACCAGCCCCGGAACAACCGGCCGGACCGGCCGAGGGTGCTGAACACCTTGGCGTCCGGGGTGCCGGATGCCTTGGACAGAACCTGCCAGGCCGCCCAGTTGACCGGGCCCAGCTCGCGCAGGCGGCCGGGGTTGATCCGTGGTCGCGACTCCGAAACCATCTCGTATCCCTTTCGGGTGGAAGCTGTCGTCCCGGCCGCGAACTCCGGTGCGGGGCGCGGCACTGCTGCGAACCTACCCGCCGGCCCGCGCTCGTCGCGCGCGTACCGGAGTCAGGCGGCCGCGCGGCCGTCCCCGGCCAGTAGCTCGGAGACGGTGACGAAGCGATAGCCGTCGGCCCGTAGCGCTCGCACCATGGGCACGATCGCCGCGCGGGAGGCGGCCCCGCTCGCGAACATGGTGTGCAGCAGGATTATCGAGCCGGGGCGGACCTGCTCCGTCGCGGCGGCGACCATGCCCTCGGCGGTCTCGGCCGTCGCCTCGGGCTCGACATCCCAGGTGATCGTGGTGCGATCGTGGTCGGAGAGATAGTCGGGCAGGGTCCACAGTTTCTTGCAGTACGGCGGGCGGAAGGTGATCTCGCCCGCATAGCCGGTGCGGCGGATCTCGGCGTCGGTACGTTCGATCTCGTCGGCGACGGTGTCCGGCGAGACCAGCACCATGCGCCGATGGGTATAGGTGTGGTTGCCGAGTTCGTGACCGGCCGCCGCGATGGCCCGGCCCGATTCGGGCCGGGCCGCGAGGTCGCCGCCGTTGAGGTAGAAGGTGGCCGGTACCCCGGCTTCGGCCAGCAGGGCCAGCACCTCGGGCGTACGGTCGGTCGGACCGTCGTCCAGGGTCAGCGCCACCACCTTCTCGCCGGTCTGCACCCGGTCCACCAACCGGCCCGCGAGCTGATAGGTCCGTGAGTTCATCAGGAAGTAGCCGCCGGCGGCCAGCACCATCAGTGTGACCAGGCCCAGCGCCGTTCCGGCAATCCATCGCCGCATCAAGGTTGTATAGCAGGCCCCGGACTCCGCTGCGCGCCGATGGTGGGCGTCAGGCGGGCCGGGTATCGCGGCCGGCGCTGCCGCCGGGCTCCCGCCCTCGGCGTTCGCGCTTGCCACGGGCGATTTCGGTGGCGAGGGCGTCCAGCGGTTGCGCGAACGGCTCCATCGGGTCCAGCAGGTCCGCCAGCCATTCGCGCGCGATGGAGACTCCCTCGGGATCCAGCCCGTAGAACCGTTTACTGCCCTCCGGCCGCACCGAGACCAGCCCGGCCTCGCGGAGGGTGCGCAGATGCTGCGATACGGCGGGCTGGGAGATCGGGGTGTGCTGCCGCACGCCTTCCACCAGCCCGCCGGCCGTCTGCTCGCCCGCCGCGACCAGCCGCAGGATCCGGCGGCGGACGGGATCGCCCAGCGCCTCGAACACCCGGGCCGGAGAGGTCTCGGGCATCAGGACGACGCGCCCTCCTCGGGGACCGTGGTGTAGAACGCCACGGTCGCCTCGGCGGCCGGATGTGCCACGGCCGGGTCGTCACCGTCGGCGACGGCGGCCTCCGCCCAGGCCGCGGCGGAGGTGCGGACGAAGAGCAGGCCCTCCGGGGTGGCCGGGAATTCCAGCGCGATGGCCGGATCGACGGCGGCGCCGCTGTCCACATGCAGGCCCAGGCCCATCAGCCCGAGGTCCCAGCCCACTCCGACCGCGCCGGGGCCGAACTGCTTCCACATATCGGGGTCGACCGGAGCCTCGTGGGTCAATTCCAGCGTGGTGCCCGCGGCGGCGGACGCGAGGCGGACCTCGAGCCAGGAGATCATCGGGCCCATTTCCCAGGTCACCGCGAAACGGTCCGGGGGTTCGCATTCCTCGACCACGCCGCCGGCGTTGCCTTCCAGCTGGTATTTCCCGCCGATACGCAACTCGCCGGTGACCGGAAGGAACCACCGGGGCAGCCGGTCGGCGTCGGTGAGAGCGTTCCAGAGATCGTCGCGGTCGGTGGGATAGGTGCGCCGCGCGATGGCGATCTTGGTCGGCATGCCCTGGCGTTCGCCGGTGCGGATCTCCCGGGACACCAGTCCGGCCAGACCCGCGGGGTCTGCGAGCAAATCCATTCTAACCTCCTTGTATAAGTTTGAACTTATACTAGTTCCTCTGATGCCGTGCTGCCACCCCGGGACCTCGGTGGGGTGTCCGGGCGCCGTGAGAGACGCGAATTCTCGCCGCCGGGGTTTTACCGGATCGGCCGATTGGGTACCCCTCCGCGCCACTACCGCGAGAGAACCGCCGCGCGACGTTATAAAGTGATCCTCAGGCGGAGGCGGGGCGGGAATCCGGAACAGCTCTCGGGGAATTCACGCACCCGTCCACCGGCGGTTCGAGTGCGGGCCCAGCGGCGCATACACGCGAACGATGTAACACGAGCGGTACTCGGACAGACGATGAGTACTGATCGGACAAGTGAACAGCTGCAGCCCCACGATCGGCCACGGCCGGTGACGCACCGAAGGAGCCTGACATGACGGGACCGGTCCCGCGCGTCGATTCGCACGCCCAGACGAGTGCGACGGGTCGGTGCCACCGGCAATCGGACCGCGGCGGGAGAGCCCACGGATCGCTCGCCGGCAGAGGCGAGTCCGGCCGATGACCGAGAACGAATCGGGTATCGGCCGCAAGGTCGCGTACTACCGCGCGCGAAAAGGTCTGTCCCAGCGAGATTTCGCCCCGCTGATCAAACGATCCGAGGCCTGGGTCTCCCAGGTGGAGCGCGGCGTGCGCCCGGTGAAGGCGCTCGATGTACTCGAGCGGATCGCCGACGTCCTCGATATCCCGGTGGCCGAACTGGCGCCGACCGCGCGCACCGTGCGGGCCGAGCCGATCCCGGCGGACGCCGCGGCGTTGCGGCGGCTGCTCACCGCCAACCACGCGCTGGCCGCGATGGTCGCCGAGCGCGCCCCGGAACCCGATTACGCGCAACTGTCCGAACGGGTGGAATCGGTCTGGTCGCTCACCCGGCACGCCCGCTACGCCGAACTGCTGCCGGTCCTCGAACCGCTGCTGTCGGAGCTCGAGGCGGCCGGGGTCCGGCCGCCGTCGGGCCGGGCCGATGAGCTGCTCGCCAGTACCTACCAGGCCTGGGCGGTCGCGCTGTCGGAGTTGCAGCAGTTCGATGCGGCCTGGGTGGCCGCGGAGCGGGCCATGAGCAAGGCCCAGCGCACCGGCGATCCGATACTGCTCGCGTCGGCGGCCTTCCGCCTGACCCTCATCTTCCAGCGCTCGCAGCAGCTCGACCAGGCCCGCTACGCCGCCGAAACGGCCCGGACGGCCCTCGAACCGCTCGTCGATCAGGGCGATCCGCGGGCGTCGAGTGTCTACGGCGCCCTCACCCTGCAGGCCGCCGTGGTCGCCGCCCGCACCGAGGACGCCGAGTCGGCGCACGAACTACTGGTCCGGGCACGCAAGGTGGCGACCGATCTCGGGCGCGACCGCGACGACTACCAGACCGGATTCGGCCCCACCGCCGTCGATCTGCACGAAGTATCCGTCGCCGTGGAACTCGGCGACGCGGGCACGGCGATCCGGCTGGCCGGCAAGGTGGACACCCGTCCCCTGTCGACGGCCAACCACTGCCGGCTCCTGGTGGATACCGCCCGCGCCTGGGCGCAACGCCGGAGTCCGGAACGCGCACTCGGTTTGCTGCTGGAGGCCGAGGACCTGGCACCCGAGCAGATCGGCCGTCACCGGACCGTCCGGGCCACCACCTCCGACCTGCTCTACATGGATCAGGCCACACCCGGGCTCACCGAATTCGCGCAACGGGTCGGAATCGATCCGGAGCTGCTACAGCAACCGGCGAACCGGACCGGGCTGCCGCGCAGCGGCCTGCGTGCCGCGCGGGGCCCCCGGACCATCTGAGTGCGCCGGGACTAGTTCGCGGGTCCGGCGACCGGCCATACCGCCTTCAGTTCCGGCGCGAGTTCGCCCGCTTGACGCAACCCTGATTCGTAGGCCGGCGCCAGGGCCGCGGTGCCGAACAGATCGGTGCCGATCGCGGCGACGGCGATCTCGTCCGGACCCACCGATATCTCCCGCCCGGCCCGCAGCTCCCGGTCGGCGCGGGTGCGCGGGTACATATGCGCCAGCGGTTCCAGGATGAGCACCAGATCGAACCCGTCGGCGAGATCGGCGTTGATGGTCGAGCGGACCCCGCCGTCGATGTAGTGACGTCCGCCGATCTCGATCGGCGGATACACACCGGGTACCGAGGTGCTCGACGCCAGGGCCTGCACCAGGGTCGCGGCGTCGGCCCGCGTCCAGGCGGTGCGGGTCCCGGTGCCGATATCGACGGCGGTGACCAGCAATTCCCGTTCGGGCCAATCGGCGAATCCGACGAGCGTGCCGATCCGTTCGATATGCGCGGCCGGATCGCCGGTGGCGCTGCCGAGCGCCAGTTCGCCCACCCGTTGCAGGACCAGCTCGCGGTCCTGGTCGACGGCCCGCAGCAGCGAGGCGATCTCCAGCAGCGGGCCGAAGTTGTGCCGCACGGGTTCGGCGGGTTCGGGGCGGGGCGTCAGCAGGGTCGCCGGGTCGGCGCCGGCCGCGATGACCGCACCGACGACGGCTCCGGCCGAGGTCCCGACGATCCGGTCGGCGCGGGCGAGATCCACGCCGGCGTCCCGTAACCCGATCGCGAAACCGGCCAGCCAGCAGATGCCGACCGGCCCACCGCCTCCCAGTACCAGTGCGACAGTGGGTTTTCCGGGCGGCGGAGCGTCAGACATGACAGCAGGTTAGCCAGCGCCGCGATATTCCGCCCGGCAACCTCCGCGGGCCTGCCGGTGACGGCCGCGGATTGCCGATTCGCCCGAGGCCCGGCGGGTATCAGTGGTACGAAAGGGGGCGTGGGGTCATGATCGTCAGGGGGTCGGTGGTGGTATCGGGCGTAACGACACACGGCAGAGGTAGAGCGCGATGCTGGTGAAGGTCGACGATCGGGCGGAGCTTTCTCCGGCCGAGCTGGAGTTCGTGGCATGTCTGCGGCAGTTGCCGACGACCGGCTTGGCCATCGTGGGCCTGAGAATCGGCACCCAGCGCGGTACCCGCCAGATCGGCGCGGTGGTCTGGACCCCGCAGGGGGTCCTGGTTTTCGAGGTGATCGGGTTCCGCGGCAGGCAGAGCGGGATTCTGACGGTCTCTCCGGAACGCCCCTGGCGGGTCGGGGACCACGAGGCGGAGCTGGCGCTGGAGTTCGGGACGAATCCGGTGCGGCAGGTGGAGAGCGCGGTCGAGGAGGTGCGGCTGGCCTTCGAACGCGCTTCCTACGACCCCGGCCCGCTGTGCGGCGCGGTGGCGCTGATTCCGGAGCGGGGCGCGGTTCTGCGGCCGGGCCGGGAGACATTGCGGCCGGGGCTCGATGTAGTGGCCGGTAACTCCGCCGACTACACCGAGCTGCGGATCTTCCTGGAGAATTTCGCCCCCGGCCTGCCCCGCTGGACCTTGGGGCGGGTATGCGCGGCGACGCGGGCGCTCACCGGCTGGGCGCCCGAACGCGGTGAACTGATCGCCGCCGGATTCGAGGACAAACTCCCGGATCCGCCCAAGAAACCGCGTGAGCGGCCGAGCTGGCGGCATCCGGATTCGGCCCGCAGGCATGATCGGATCGGCTGGGGGGTGCTGGGCGTCGCGGTGGCCGGCATGCTCATCGTGCTGGTGGCGATCATCGGTTCGCTGCTGGCCGAAGGTCCGTCGGACCGGCCGGCGGCGCCGACCGGTTCATCGGCGCCGGTGCCCCCGCCTCGGCCGGAGCCCACCGAATGCTGGCCGTTGCAGCCGGACTGCTGAGCTGCCCGGGAGCCTGTCCGGGACAGGCTCCCGGGCGGGATACCCGCCGGTGAGCCCGGGGTGGGAAAGCTACGGTTGCGTACCCGCACGCGGTCCGGCACGCTGCAATTCGTACGATGTCAAAAGCCTGCACCACGCGGTCGGCCCCGACCGCCAGGGAACCGACCAGGAGGACGATCGTGGGTCACTACCAGGCGAATCTGCGTGATATCGAATTCAATCTCTTCGAGGTGCTCGGGCTCGGCAAACTGCTCGACTCGGGTGCGTACGGCGATCTCGATACCGATACCGCACGCGAGATTCTGGCCGAGGTCAAACGGCTCGCCGAGGGGCCGGTCGCGGACTCGTTCGTCGCCGCCGATCGCGAGCCGGTGGAATTCGTCCCGGACACTCACTCGATCACGGTTCCGGGACCGCTGACCAAATCGATCCTCGCCATCCGCGACGCCGGCTGGAATCGGCTGGGCAAACCCGAGGAGATGGGCGGTATGCCCTCGCCCGCGGCGCTGAACTGGGCGGTCAGCGAAATGATCACCTGCGCCAATCCGGCCGCGGTGTTCTACGATATGGGCGCGGTGATGGCCCAGGTGCTCTACGGGATCGGTGACGAACAGCAGCGGCATTGGGCCGCGGCCGGTTTCGAGCGGCACTGGCAGGGCACGATGGTGCTCACCGAACCCGACGCCGGATCCGACGTCGGCGCGGGACGGGCCAAAGCGGTCGAACAGCCCGACGGCACCTGGCATATCGAGGGCGTGAAGCGTTTCATCTCCGGTGCCGATGTGGGCGATACCGCCGAGAACGTCTTCCATCTCGTCCTGGCGCGGCCCGAGGGCGCGGGCCCGGGTACCAAGGGCCTGTCGCTGTTCTACGTACCGAAGTACCACTTCGATCCGCAGACCCTGGAGCTCGGTGAGCGCAACGGCGTATATGTCACCAATGTCGAGCACAAGATGGGCCTGAAATCCTCGCCGACCTGCGAACTCACCTTCGGAGGGGAGCGGCCGGCGGTCGGCTGGCTGGTCGGCGGTTCGCATAACGGCATCGCCCAGATGTTCAAGGTCATCGAGAACGCCCGCATGATGGTCGGCGTCAAGTCCAGTGGCACGCTGTCCACCGGCTATCTGAACGCGCTCGCCTACGCCAAAGAACGTGTACAAGGCGCCGATCTCACCCAGATGGCGGATAAGACCGCGCCCCGGGTCACCATCACCCACCACCCGGATGTGCGGCG
>NZ_JBSFRU010000160.1:0-13823 GCF_053589395.1 Nocardia sp. NPDC003345 | reverse complement strand
CATTCCGTTCGAGGCACTCGGGGCTGCCGCGGTGCTACCCGGCCAGATCCGGGTGGGCCCGGCCCGTGACCACCGGCATATCGACGAAAGTGAGGAGGCCGGGTGCGGCGGCGCAGACGGTGGGGATGGAATTGACGCAGTGGGCGGCGGTTACCACGATGCCGGGATTGCGGACCAGACCGGCGGAGACGCTGGCCGGATGCCAGCCGTGGATGACGACCGAGCAGTCGGGATCGCCTTTCACCTCGATCTCGAACCTTTCCCCACCGGTTCCGAATGTCCAAGCGGGCTCCAGGTTCTCCTCGCCCATCAGCCAGTTCACCGCGACCCGCACGACTTTGGTGTCGCCGACGAACGCTTCCCAGGCGAACCGCTGCGCGGCTACGGTGCCGGGTTCGATGACTCCGGCGGGGGAGTCGATCGGCGCGGTGGCGACCGCGACCTCGTGGCTGCCGCGGATCTCCGCGTCGGCGAAGCCGAGGGTGTCCAGGCACATGCGCACCGATTGTTCGAAACCCCGGGCGAGCAGACCCTGCATCGGTCCGGCCTTCGCTTTTTCCGGATCGGCGCCGAAACCCATGATGTAGCGGACGACATCGGGGGCGTCGTAGGTGCGGATATCGGAGAACTCTTCGCCGCGCACGAAGGTGACGGCCGAGGAGAGACCGCTGAAGAAGAGAGGTTGCTGTTCGGTGGCGCCGCCGGGGTCGATACCGGTGCCGTGCAGGGTGACCCCACCTTCGAGGGCGGCGGGTTCCATCGCGGCGCGCTCCTTCTCGGTGGGCCAGAACCAGCCGAGGGGAGTGACGACGTTCTTGCCGGAGCGCAGGATCGCCCGGACCTCGTCGGCGTCGGGCATCAGCGGGGAGTAGAGGACGCAGTCGGCGTCGAGGGCGAGGATTTCCTCGGTGCTGTTCGTGGCGGGGACGCCGAGGGGGTCGAGTCCGGCCAGTTCACCGGTGTCGCGGCCGGATTTCTCGGCGGAGTGCACCCAGCAGCCGACCAGTTCGAGGTCGGGGTGGCGGACGATATGTTCGATGGCGGCGCGGCCGACGCCGCCGGTGGCCCATTGGATCACGCGCAGAACCATTGTGAAATCACCTTTCGTCGCGGCGATCCGGCGGCCGGTGCCGTGGGGTACGTCGGCGTACCGGCCCAGGGTAGACACCTGTCCGGAAATCATTCAAGAGGGATCAGTGCGCGCCGCGGAGGGTGTCGTCGAGCCAGTCGAACATGCGCTGGTCGGTGAGGGCACGGGCCAGCGGCTGGCAGTGGTAGTTCGCGCCTTCGGTCGCGGTGAAGCGGGAGACCACGGTGGGGCCGCCGGACATCTCGGCCAGACGGCGGGACTGGCCGGGCCAGAACTGTTCGTCCTCGGGGTCGGTGATGAACAGGGGTGTGGTGATGTGGGCGGCATCGGTGGCGGTGAGGGTGTGTTCGTGGACGGCGGCGAGGGTGTCGTAGTAGCTGTCGCGGCGGTAGGGGCGGGCGCGGAAGTTCCAGGTGTGCGCGGCTTTCGGGGTGAGTTTCAAACCGATGCCCAGTTCGGTGTCGAACTGTGTGCGCTTGCCCTCGTGGAACAGTTTCATCAGCGATTTCGGGATATTCGCCGACCAGGACGCCGCGACATCGACCACCCCGGGGTCGGCGATGGCGGCGGCGAACCGGTGCTCGAAGGTGAGCGCGCGGGCGATCCAGTAGCCGCCCTGGCTGATGCCGTAGAGGGCGACGCGGTCGGGGTCGACGTCGGAGCGGGTCAGCAGATGGTCGAGGACGGGTGTCAGTACCGCTTCCCAGTCGGGGCGGAACGCGGTCTCCTGTTCGAAGAGCATCGACTGCTGACCCGGTCCGTCGAACATGACGACGTTGTAGCCGCGGGCCAGGGCGCCGGCGGCGCCGGAACTCCACAGGGCGCTCAGCGCGCCGTCACTGCCGTTGACCATGAGGAACGTGGGACGGGGCTCCGGATCCGTTCCGGGACCGAAGAAATAGCCCGGTAGTTCACCGCCTTCGTAGGGGAAGCCGACGCGTTCGACGCTATGTGCGGTGGTGTCGACGAAACGGTCCCAGCATGCCCGGTGCCTGCGGAAAGTGGGCAGCAGCCGGTCGTCGGGACCGAAGCCGCCGAGGGCGTTGACAGCGGCGGCGAAATAGGTGGCCGCCCGGAGATAGGCCCAGGAGGCACTGAACGTGTGGTCGATCCCGGCCGCGGTGTCGGCGAGGGCGCGGGCCCGTTCACCGGCCGCCTGCCAGCTGCGGAACCAGGCGTCGTGGTCGCCCGGTGCGACGGCGTCGATCGCCCACAGGACCTCACCCACATCGGCTGCTCCGGACGCCGTCGCGCCCAGCACACAGCGCACCACGAAATCGAAATCGAGATCGGGATAGAACCCCGCGCTGAAGGCCTGGTGCGGGTGGGCGGGGCGGAACGGGATCGCGGACATGAGGTCTCCATCGGATGGTGAAGCCGAGCGGTGGACCGGGATGCCGAGACGAGAATCAGCCGGCGGATACGGGCGTGGGCGTAAGGGGATTTCCGGGGCCGATCGATGCGCAATTCCCGGGCGGGGAGATACCGGCGAAACGGTCGGCGAGGAATCCGGCGGCCTGGGCTTCGAAGCGGGCGAAGGCGGCGCCGTGATCGCGGCCGTCGTAGCGCGTGTAGGTCACGGAAACTCCGCGACCGCAGTATTCGTGCGCGAGGCCCTCGACATCGCCGGTGACCATGAGCGTGTCGCCGACCGGATCGACCTGGCCCACCCCGAGCAGCAGCGGCACCGCGGGGGTCCCGGCGCTGCCCATGATGTTGTCGTCGACGGCGGCCGCCACCTCGGGGACATCGAGCAGCGAACCATAGGGCGCGCGCACCATATCGGCGTCGGTCAGGCCCGGATAGTCGGCGGCGAATTCGGCGATGCACAGCTCGTCCACGGCCTCGACCACCTGGGCGCCGCGTTCGGACAGGAAGCTCTCGAGCGGCAGGCCGTAGGCCCGGTGGTAGGCCACCACCAGCGCCGGGATTACCCCGGCCCACTGCGCGCTACCGCTGACGTAGGGCAGGTTGTGCGCGAGATCCACCGGCAGACCGCCCGCCGCGGCGCCCACCAACGCGAGCTCGGGCGCGTAGGCGGGTGCGACCTCGGCGGCCCACTGGGTGGGCACCGACCCGCCGGAGTATCCGACCATCGCCACCGGCGTCGATTCCGGCAGCCCCAGGATTTCCTCGGCGGCCCGGATCCCGTCCAGCGCCGCGTACCCGGCCTCCCGGCCGACCGTCCACTCCAGGTCCGGCCCCTCGTAATCGGGCACCACCACGGTGTATCCGGCAGCGAGGTACCCGGCGATCACCGCCTGTTCGACCAGCGCGATGCCACGGTCGTTCTGCCCGGTGAGGGTGTAGGACGGGTCGCATTGCGAGCCCAGGGCGTCGTAGGCCATGTGATACGACACGAGGCGCGGGGGTCCGGGAATCGGTGGCCGGAGCACCGTGGTGACCGTGCTGGTGGGAGCGTTGTGCTGGTCGGTGGTCCGGTACAGGACCTGGGTGCTGTTGATGGGTGTGGACAACCCGGGAGCGGCGAAAACCGCCGGACGGGAGCGCAGCACGGCGCCGGGCGGGGTGGACCCGAGCGGGCCGTCGTAACGGTAGAACGGGTCGGCCGCGGGTACCGGGGGCGCGGCCGGTTGCGCGTGCGCGGGTGTGTGGGCGATCGGACCGGCCGCGAACGGTCCCGCGGCCACCAGCACGGCGATCAGGAGCGCGCCGCGGCCGGTGCCGCGCGGGCGCGGCCCGGCCGCGGCCCCGGGACCCCCGGCTCCGGAGATGACGGAGCGCGCCCTGGTGGGCGGGGATGGGCAACCGGCGGTCCTCATGCGCAACTCCGTTCCGGTACGAGACCGCGCCGCCGCGAAAGAGCGGCGGCGCGTTCGAGCGTCGGTGTTGTGACAGTGCGATGGCTGGTGCGCGGATCACGCCCCGGTGGACGTCAGTGCATTCAATCCCAGGTATGTGCGCAGGTCAACGAGGCTGTCCGGACGGGTCGCCGGTCGATCGGAGGCTGTTACGCAGGATCGCCAGGCGCTGTTCCCGATGCCCGGGGCGCAGCCGGCCGTCGCGTTCCAGGGTCACCAGACCGTGCAGGGCGCTCCAGCAGGTTTCAGTGAATGTCTCGATATCGGCGTCCCCGGCCATGGGGCCGAAAACGGCGGCCAGTTCACCGAAGGCCGCCTTCAACGATTCCGGGGCGTCGGGGCCGAAGGCCAGATCGGTCGGCATGGCGAAGATGGCGTCGTAGAGTGCGGGCTGCTCGATGGCGAAATCGGCGTAGGCGCGAGTGACGGCATCGAGGGCCTCGGTGTCGGTGGCGGCGGCCTCCCGGGCGCGGCGCATGGTCGCGGCGAGTTCGCCGATACCGTCCTCGGCGACCGCGGTGACGATGGCGCGTTTACCCGCGAAATGGCTGTAGAGCACCGGCTGGCTGTACTCGATCCGGTCGGCCAGTTTGCGTACGGTGACCGCGTCCCAGCCCTCGGTCTCGGCCAGCTGCCGGGCCGTGTCGATGATGAGCCGATGCCGTTCGGCGCGTTCCCGTTCTCGTCTGTTCTGGATACCCACCGCTGAATTCTAGCATCGCTAGACAACGTAGCGATCGTATGTATAGTCTCGCTTCAAGAAATAGCACTGCTAGATTCTGGAGCGGGAGCCTGAACCGCCCGGGCCGGAATCTTGCGACCCGCACCTGAGGAGCATCCGATGACCGTGACCATTCAGATCGTGGCGGCCCTGGCCGTTCTCACCAATGCCGTCGTCTACGGCACCGATATCTCCGCCGCGCTGGTCGTGCGATCGGTCAACGCGCGACTGGACGACGCGGCAATGACGATCAGCGCGGGCTGGGGCCACTACTACGCCGATAAGCGGATGCCCCCGATAGGTATCACCGGACTGCTGAGTGCGTTGCTGGCGGCGGTGCTGGCGGGCTTCGCCGGGCTCGCGGTTCCGGCCGCCGCGGCGGGAATCGGGGTCCTCGCACTGGTGGTGTGGCTGGCGCTCTACGCGCGGATCGCCAAACCGGTCAACATCGCGCAGAAGGCCGCGGCGCGATCGGGGGTCATTCCTGCGAACGCGCGGGCTCTGCAGAACCGCTGGGACAGCATCATCCACGTGCGGGTGGGCCTGCAGCTGGTCGCGCTCGGGGCGCTGGCGGTCGCCTTGGCCACCGCCGGGCTGTGATCCGGACTCAGAGCACGATGACGTTCTTGCCCCGGGTATGGCCCGACTGCCCGGCGGCGAAGGCTTCGGCGACCTCTTCCAGGGAGAAGGTGCCGGTGACGGGCACCGTGAGATCGCCTTTCGCGGCGAGATCGGCGAGGCGCTGGGTGTGGGCCCCATCGGGGCGCACCCATACGACGTGCCCACCGTGCTCGGCCACCGAGCCGTCGGCGATGGAGGCATGGCGGCCGCCCGCGGCCAGCACCGCGAGCGTGGTTTCGAGCTGGCCACCCACGAAATCGGCGACCGCCGACACCCCGCCGGGGGCCAGTTCGCGGATCCGGTCCACGACGCCGTCCCCGTAGGCCACCGGTTCGGCGCCGAGATCGCGCAGGAAATCGTGGTTGCGCTCGGAGGCGGTGCCCAGGACGCGGGCGCCGCGGGCGCGGGCGATCTGCACGCCCAGACTGCCCACGCCGCCGGCCGCGGCGTGGATCAGTACGGTGTCGTCGCCGGTGACCTCGAGGAGGTCGAGGGTGCGCAACGCCGTACCACCGGCCAGCGGCAGCGCGCCGGCCTGTTCCCACGGTAGTTCCGCCGGTTTGCGGGCGACATGCGCCGCGGACACGGTGACCAGTTCCGCGAACGTCCCGGCATGCAGTACGTCCTTACGGGCGTAGGCCATGACTTCGTCGCCCACCGAGAATTCCGGGGTGTCCACACCGGTGGCCACCACGGTGCCGGCGACATCCCAGCCGGGAACGACGGGGAAGATCGCGTCGATCATCGGCTCCAGGGCGCCCGACATCAGCTTCCAGTCCACGGGGTTGACTCCGGCCGCACGCACCTCGATGAGCACGGTCCCCGGGAAAACCTTCGGTTCGGGCAGGTCACGGACCCGAACCTCATCGAGCTCGCTCGTGTACCGGTCGTAGGTCGCTGCGCGCATGTATCAGTCCTATCGGTTGCGGTCGTCGCTGAGTGCAACGACGCGCCGGAACCGATATTCCTGTCCGGGTTTCCCGGCCGGGTCCGCCGAGCCGGGCGACGTTGACCGGACTCGGGGACTTCCGCTCAGCCCGCCACGGCGGACCGGGGGCTGGTGCGGTCCAGGATGGACACGAGTTCGGCGTTGAAACGGTCGGTCGCCTCGAGATTGCCCAGATGTCCGGTGGGCCAGACCTGATAGTCGGGCCGGTGCCCGGCCTCGCGCATGGTTTCGGCGATCAGCTGCGACATCCGCTCGGGCAGCAGCCGGTCGTAGCGCCCGGCGATGATCGTGGTCGGCACCGTCAGGTTCGCCGCGGCCGTTCCGAGTTCCATATCGGCGAGCATCGCGGCATGCCGGCCGCGGGCCAGCGGACGGCAGGAGCGGACGATGCACAGCGCGAACTCGGCCTGCTCACTGGTGGCGCCGCGCGCCATGATGCGTTCCTTCAAGACCTCCCGGGCGGCCCAGCCGCCGGGCAGCGGTACCGGCGAGGTGAGGATGGACTCGGCGACGATCATCGGCATCCGTACCGGCGAGCCGAGCAGTGTCAGCGGCTGTTTGGCCAGGGTGAGTGGTTTGTTCAGCAGCGGCAGCAGATCGGTGTCGTAGCGGATATTGCCCGATGTGGTGTTGGCCAGCACCACCGCGCGGGCCCGGCGGGCGACCTGCGCGGGATGGCGGGCCGCCCACGCCTGCAGCGTGATGCCGCCCATGCTGTGGCCTACCAGCAGCGCGCGCTGCCCGGGGCGCAGGGCGGTGTCGAGGACGGCGGCCAGATCGTCGGCCAGGGTGGTGCCGCCGAGGCGGGCGCTGCCCAGGGTGCTCTCGCCGTGACCGCGCTGGTCGTAGCAGATCACCCGGTAGCGGTCGGCGAAGGCGTTGATCTGGGGATGCCAGTATTCGATACAGCAGCTCCAGCCGTGGATGAGCACGATCGGCTCGCCATCGGCGGGACCGTAGGAGTGGACTCGTAAACGGGCGCCGTCCGCGGTGGTGACGGGGATGACCTCGTGTCCGGTGGCCGGTGCGTTGTACGGCGCGCTACGGAATCGGCGGGTACGCAACATCGCCCGATACGGGGCGGTCAACGCGCCGTTGTGCGCTTGCGATAGCGCGGTAATCGATTTCACCAGCATCAGAACACTCCTTTGTGCCTGCTGACACCGTAACCCTGCAAGCAGGGTGCTTACAAGAGCAAGCGCCCTAACGGATTCCGCCGGATATGCGGCCCCAGTTGACCCGAATATCGACAAACCGTATGGCGTTGTTAACCCGGGATGCCCATTCGTAGGGGGTTCTATGCATTGAACAGTGAATCCGGAGCTAGCGCCTCCGTTGGTTGTGGCATCAACCGCGGCGACCCGGCTACCGTGAGGACTGTGAACGACTCGGACCTGACCGAACCGCGGGATCCGGTACCGGCCGGGGTCCCGGCCGCCGCGATGGGGGCGGGCGCTCCCGAGGCGTCCGCCGTTACGGAGCGAACCGGCAGGTGGCGGGCGTTGGCATTACCGCTCGCGGCGGCCGGAGCGGGGATCGCGGCGGTGACGGCCGTGCATCTGCGCGATCCGCATATCGAGGGTTCGTGGGGGGTGTGCCCGGTCTACGCGCTGCTCGGTGTGTACTGCCCCGGATGCGGGGGTATGCGGGCCGTACACAACCTGACCGACGGGAACATCATCGATTCCCTGCACAGCAACCTGCTGGCGCTGCCGGTGCTGGTGTTGTTCGCGCTGTGGGTCGGCGACGGCGTCGTCCGGGGTTGGCGCGGTGAGAATCCGCGGCTGCCCGGTATCGGCTCCACGACGATGTGGGTGCTGCTCGGCTCGCTCGCGATCTACACCGTTCTGCGCAACACACCCTGGGGCACCTGGCTGACGCCGGTCTGACGACGAGGCGGATATGGGCGATTCACTGAAGAACCGGGTACGCGACAAACTGCTCCGGCAGCTGGCCGAGGACGGGCAGCCGCCCGCCGCCGGTTCCGAGGACCCGCGGCTCATCTCGGTGGTCGCCGACCTGGACGCGCTGGAAAGTGTGGCCGAGGACGATCCGCTGGTCGAGGCACTCGCGGGCCGCTATCTCGTGTTCTAGCCGATACGCGTCCCGCTGCCGCCGACCGGTGGCAGCGGTGGCAGCGGTTCGGAGTACAACCAGGCCTGCCACAGCGGCTGCAGCGGCATCGCGCTGTAGTGGCCGACGAGATCGGTGAACTCCTCGGTGGACACCGAGGCGTGGCGGTGGCGGGCGGTCCAGTCCCGGATCAGGCGGAAGAACGCGGTATCGCCGAGTTCGAGCCGCAGCGCGTGCAGGGTGAGGGCGCCGCGCTTGTACACCCTGTCGTCGAACATCAGCGCCGGTCCGGGATCGCCGGCCACGATGTTCTGCGGTTCCCGGCGCAGCGTATGCCAGGCCGCCCGCGCCAGCTGGTCGGCACTCGCGCCGCCGGACGCTTCCGACCAGATCCACTCCGCGTAGCAGGCGAAACCCTCATGCAGCCAGATATCGCACCAGTGCTGGATGGTGAGACTGTTGCCGAACCACTGATGCGCGAGCTCATGGGCCACCAGGCGTTCGGCGCCGCGACGCCCGTCGCAGTGGTTGGCCCCGAAGATCGAGATGCCCTGTGCCTCGATCGGGATCTCCAGCTCGTCCTCGGTGACGACCACGGAATAGCTCTGGAACGGATACGGTCCGAAGAGATCACCGAAAACCGTCATCATCTGCGGTTGCCTGGCGAAATCGTGATCGAAGGCGGCGCGCAGGCCCGGTGGCGTCACCGCGTGGATCGGTACCGGGGCGTGCCGGTCGGTGAGCTGGTGGCGGCGGTAGCGGCCGATCTGCACGGTGGCGAGATAGCTGGCCATCGGTTCGGTCTGCTCGTAGATCCAGGTGGTCTGCCCGGCCTTGGTCTGCTTACCGACCAGGGCGCCGTTGGCGAGCGTGTAGTACGGGGTGTCGGTGGTGATCGAGATCCGGTAGCTGGCCTTGGAACTGGGATGGTCGTCGCAGGGGAACCAGGAAGCCGCCCCGTTGGGCTGGCTGGCCACCAGGGACCCTTCGGTCAGCTCCTCCCAGCCCACCTCGCCCCAGGGGCCGCGGACCGGTTTGGGAGCGCCCGCGTACTGCACCGAGAACTGCAGGATCCCGCCCGCGGGGATCTTCTCCCGTGGGGTGACGGTGAGTTTCCCGCGCTGATGCGAATATTTACCGGCCTTGTTGCCGTTGACCAGTACTTTCGTCACCGACAGCGCCTGTGAGAGGTCGAGGGAGTAGCGCGGGCGTTCCGCGGTGGTCACGGCGGTGATCACCGCGCGCCCGGCGAGCCGGTTGCTCGCGACCTTGTAGTTCAGGTCGAGCTCGTACCGCGATACCCGATAGCCCCGGTTCCCGTTCTGCGGTAGATAGTCGTCGATGGGGGCGTCGTAGAACCTGCTCCCCATCAGCGGTCGATCTCCTCGTCCGCCGGATCGCTGTCCGCCGGGTTCGGCCCGCCGGTCCACGGCATGATCGGATTACCCCACCACCGCGTGGACGGAGGGACGGTATCGCCGCGCATCACCAAGGAGGCCGGGCCGACCGTCGCGCCCGCGCCGATGGTCGCGGCGGGCAGGGCGACGCAATGCGGGCCCAGGGTGGCTCCGTCCTCCAGCACCACGGTGTCCATGGCCATGATCCGGTCGTGAAACAGGTGGGTCTGCACCACACAGCCGCGTTCCACGGTCGCCCCGTCACCGAGTGTCACCAGGTCTGCCTCCGGAAGCCAATAGGATTCGCACCATACCCCGCGGCCGATCTTCGCGCCGAGTGCGCGCAACCAGAGGTTCAGTACGGGCGTACCGGTCGCTGCGCGTGCGAACCACGGGGCCGCGACGGTCTCGACGAAAGCGTCCGAAACCTCGTTACGCCAGACGAAGGAACTCCACAGCGGATGCTCCTCGGCCCGGATCCGGCCGATCAGAACCCATTTCGCGGTAACCGCGCTCGCGCAGGCCACCGCGCCCGCCAGCATCAGCACCACGCCGGAGAGGAGCCCGGCGGCGAAGTAGCCCAGGCGATCGGCCAGTACGGCCAGGGTGAGCAGTACGCCCAGGCCGATGGCGAAGGTCACCAGCACGGCGGCCAGCCGGCAGGTCTCGAAGGCGCCTCGGAAGACGCGCAATCGCAGCGGCGGATCGAAGGTGCGGTCGTTATCGGCGGTGCCGGCGGCCCGGCGCAGCCGCACCGGCGGACTGCCCAGCCACGACGAACCGGCCTTGGCCTTGGACGGCGCCGCGGACAGCACGGCGACCAGCCCGTTCTTCGGAACCCGCCGGCCGGGCGCGGTCATACCGGAATTACCCAGGAAGGCGCGTTTACCGACCTTCGCCTCCCCGATGTGCAGCCAGCCGCCGCCGAGTTCGTAGCTGGCGATCATGGTGTCGTCGGCCAGGAAGGCGCCGTCGGCGACGGTGGTGAACTTGGGCAGCATCAGCACGGTGGACGCCTCGACCCGTTTGCCGATCTTCGCGCCCAGCAGCCGCAGCCAGACCGGGGTCAGCAGGGAGGCATAGAGCGGGAACAAGAAGGAGCGCGCCGAATCCAGCAGCCGTTCGGTGGCCCACACCTGCCAGCCCACCCGGCTGCGCACCGGGTGGTACCCCTCGGTGAGGCCGATCCCGAGCAGCCGGACCGCGACCACCGTCGCCACCGCGTACACGAGCAGACTGATCAGTGTCGCGACCGGCAGCCACAGGAAGGCCGGGAGCACGGCGGCGGAGAGGTCCGCGGCGTCGCGGGCGCCCCGGGCGATCACGGCCAGCCCGGCCGCGAGCCCGAACAGCGGCATGGCCGCCAGTGCCAGCGAACTCACCCCGAACGCCGCCACCCAGTGGATCGCGCGCTGCGGGGTCTCGGCGGGCCAGCGATGCCGGGCCTTACCGACCTTCACCGCCGGTGAACCCGCCCATTCCTGCCCGGCCTTCACCTTGCCGGACACCGCGGAACCGGCCGCGACCTCCGCGTCGCGGCCGATCTTCGTGCCGGGCAGCAGCACCGAGCGGGCGCCCACGACGGCGCCCCGGCCGACCTGGATCGAGCCGATGTGCACGGTATCGCCGTCGATCCAATAGCCGGAGAGATCCACCTCGGGCTCGACGCTGCACCCGTCGCGCAGGTCCAGCAGACCCGTCACCGGCGGCAGCGTATGCAGGTCCACGCCTTTGCCGACCTTCGCGCCCAGCGCCCGGGCGAACGGCACCATCCACGGTGCGCCGGAGAGGTTCTCCGCGCCGCTGGCCTCGGCCAGGCGAACAGCGGCCCACAACCGCACATGTACGGAACCGCCGCGCGGATAACTGCCCGGCCCGACCCCGGCCAGCAGCGCCCGCGCGCCCAGGACACAGATCCCCATCCGGCCCAGCGGGGTGATGAAGACCAGGAACAGCAGCGCGGTCCAGCCCCACGACAGGCGGGGAAGCCAGGGCAGTAGATCGAACGCGCCCGCGACTCCGGCGGCGACGGCCAGCCAGGTCAGCCATTGCAGGCCGGTCAGGGTGGTGAGCGCGACGGTGGCCAGAACCTGGATCGCCTGCGCGGCCGGCGGTGTCGGCCGGACCGTCCGGATTTCGGCGGTGGCGGCCGGACCCGTGTCGTCGAGGAGTTCGGCGAGGGCACCCAGCCGCGGGTGATCGTAGATATCGGCCACGGTGACCTGCGGGTAGCGGGCGCGCAGGGCGGTCACCAGCTGGGCCGCCGACAACGAGCCGCCACCGAGTTCGAAGAAATCGGCGTCGGCGCCGGTGATCTCGGCGCCCAGGACATCGGTCCAGATATCGGCCACCCAGGCCGGGGTGCCGGCGAGACCGTGATCACCGCCGGTATCGGCGCCGGGCAGCGGCCACGGCAGGGCATTGCGATCGACCTTGCCCGACGTACGGGTCGGCAGCTCCGGTATCACCACCAGGCGGGGGATCAGCGGCGCCGGCAGCCGGTCGGAGAGATGATTGCGGGCGGCGGCCAGGTCGTAGTCCTCGGCGACACCGGTCAGATAGCCGATCAGCAGCGGCGCGCCGGTGGCGGTGGTGCGCACGGCCGCGGCCGCGCCGCTCACCCCGGGCAGATGCTGCAGCGCGTTGTCGATCTCGCCGAGCTCGATCCGGCGCCCGCCGATCTTGACCTGATCGTCGGCGCGGCCGAGGAACACCAGCCCGGCGCGGTCGTTGCGGACCAGGTCGCCACTGCGGTACGCGCGGTCCCAGCCGAGTGTCGCCATCGGGGCGTACTTCTCGGCGTCCTTGGCCGGATCGAGGTAGCGGGCGAGCCCGGCGCCACCGATCACGAGCTCTCCGGAATCCCCCTCGCCGACCGGGTTTCCGTCCGCGTCGACCACGGCCAGATCCCAGCCGTCCAGCGGTAACCCGATCCGCACCGGACCGGTGCCGTCCAGCAGGGCGGCGCACGCCACCACGGTGGCCTCGGTGGGCCCGTAGGTATTCCAGATCTCGCGGTCGTCGTCGGCTAGCCGTTCGGCCAGCTCCGGCGGAACCGCCTCGCCGCCGAAGATCAACAGCCGCACCGACTCCAGTGCCTCCGCCGGCCAGGTCGCGGCCAGGGTCGGCACCGTCGACACCACGGTGATGCCCTGCCGGACCAGCCACGGTCCGAGATCGGCGCCGGTGCGGACCAGCGCACGCGGCGCCGGGACCAGGCAGGCGCCGTGCCGCCAGGCCAGCCACATCTCCTCACAGGAGGCGTCGAAGGCCACCGACAATCCGGCCAGTACGCGGTCGCCCGGGCCGATCGGCGCGTCACGCAGGAACAGCCGCGCCTCGGCATCGACGAAGGCGGCCGCGTTGCGGTGGGTCACCGCCACACCCTTCGGAGTGCCGGTGGAACCGGAGGTGAAGATGATCCAGGCATCGTCGGAGACGGTGGGTGCCTCCACCGATTGCCCATCGGTTGCCGGGGGCTCGGCGGGTGCGCCCTCGGCGTCCGGGGCCGGGGTGATTCCGGCGGCGGTCGCGACGGCGGTGACCGCCGCCTCGGAGAACACCAGGCGGGCCCGTTCCTCCGGGTCGTCGGCATCCACCGGGACATAGGCGGCCCCGGCGCGCAGCACCGCCAGAATGGTCAGATAGAGCTGCCAGGTGCCCGACGGCATCCGCACCCCGACCCGATCGCCGCGCCGGACGCCCGCGGCCGCGAGAGCACGGACCGTCGCGTCGATCTCGGCCAGCAGCTCGGTATAGGTGAGGGTCCGGTCGGAGGTTGCCAGCGCGGGGGCGTCGGGGTGGGCGGCGGCGGTCTCCGCCAGAATGTCGACCAGGGTGCGGGCGGGCGGCGCCGCGCCGGCACACCGGAGCACGTCCTCCGCTTGCAGCTGTGACTGCATCTGTCCGGCCCACCTTCCATCGCCCTGCCGACGGACTCGTTGTCTCATATCAGGGTTACCGCCCGGCAAACGACGGTTGACCGGGTAAACAGAGTAGTGGGTTTACCGAGCGGCAACCGCGTGCGGGGAGGGGGCTTGCCTGTTGGGGTGGGGGTGAGCTTGCTTGTCGAGGTGGGAGGTGACCTTGCTCGCGAAGGTGCTGTGTTTATTGGCGCGGCTTCGCCGCGCGGGGTTCGGCCCCTGAAGCG
>NZ_JBSFRU010000159.1:0-13884 GCF_053589395.1 Nocardia sp. NPDC003345 | reverse complement strand
CTGCGCGGCGGCATTCGCGGCGACCGCCGCGCCCGGAATCTGCACCGTGGGCGAATCCGCGGGCACCTCGACGGCGGGCCGCTGCTCCCCCGCGGGCGCGGGCTGCCCGCCCTGCGGTGCGGACTCTTCCGCGGCCTTCGCGGGAGCGGTGGCCTGCCGATACGGGGGACCCACCGGGCCCCGTTTGCGGCGCGACAGCACCTTGAAATCACCCGGTCGAACCGGCCGCACCCATTGCGCGGCCCGGGCGCCGGCGGGCAAGCGGACCCCGAGGTCGGCGAGCAGTTCGTCGATCTCCCGGATGGCATGGGGGGTCACCGCACAGCCGTGGGCATGCCGGCCGCCGGTGTGTTCGCCGAGCAGGCGCAACCGGGCATCGATGCGCTCGGTCATGGTCTCGTCCGGCGGCAGGGTCAGCGCGCCGGTGAGCAACGCCGCGGTCCAGTGCGCGCCGACCTCCGCGCCGACCGCGCTCAGCAGTGAAGAGTTGTATCCGGCGAAGGTCAGATGCGGGACCCCCAACGGCAGGATCTGCCGGTACAAGCGGAAGTTGCCGTGATCGTCGGTGAGCTGCCGCTGCACATACGGCGTCAGGAACGGCACCCGCTGCTGGAAACCGGTGGCACAGACGACGATATCCGCGCGCACTCGCTGCCCGTCGGAGAGTTCGGCGTAGGGTCCGGAGGCGTCGCCACCCAGCCCGGCCACCCGGGTCTGCCCCCGGACGATGATGCGACCGGCGCGCACCTGATCGGCGAAACCATCACTGGCCAGGCCGAACGCTGCCTCCGGAGCCCGTTCGAACCGTCCGTCGGGTACCAGGCCCAGCTCCGCGGCGCCGGATCGTTCGGCGACCAGCGCCTCGACCAGGTCGAGGTTGCTCTCACGGAAAGAGCGGCCGGGCCCGTGCAGCAGGCGTTCGAACCGGCCGGGTTCGGGATGCCGGAAGTGCGCGGCGCCGGTACGGGTCAGCAGCAGCCGTTCGGCATCGAGACCGGCCGCCGGGCGGCGCGGCATCTTCCACATCAGCCGCCGGGCCACCACGGTCGTGCCCGCCGCCACGCGGCTGATCTCGGTCGCCAGATCACAGGCCGCGACACCGTATCCGACCACCACGACCGATCGGTCCCGGACCGCTTCCACGTCCAGGAACTGGGTCGAATGCCCCAGCTGGCCACCGGCACGCGCGAATTCGGTGGCGCCGGCGAACTCGGGGACCTCGGGTTCACTGAACACCCCGTTGGCGATCACCAGGTGATCGCAGGATGTGCGGTGCACGCCGTCGATATCGCGGATCTCCAGCAGCCAGCCGCCGTCGACCGGATCGGCCGCCACCACCTCGGTACGCAGGCGCAGTTTGCCGGTCAGCCCGAACGCGCGCACATAGCTCGCCAGATACTCCTGCATCCGCGCGCCGTCGAGCACCCGTGGGTAGTCGGCCGGCATCGGATGGTCGGAGAAGTGGTAGGTGTTCTTGCTGCTCTGCGCCCGTAAGCCCGGGTAACGGCGGGTCTCGCTCCACACGCCGCCGATATCGGGGGCACGGTCGAACACCTCGACCGCGAACCCATCCTCAGTCAGGACCTTCGCGCAGACAAGACCCGCGATACCCGCACCGACGATTGCGATGCGGTTCCCGCTCCTCATGGGCGAGAGATTACGTCGGATGCGTCCGGCAGCAAAGCCGGAGCCCGATTTCCGGGCATCGGCGCAGGTCGGGCGAAAGCCGGTAGCGGCCCGCGGGATCGGCGCGGACGCGGTGGCGGCGGAGGCCCGACCTGCGGACATCACCGGACGGTGGCGCATCTGCGGCACCGCCGCCGACCCCGCTGTGGTCTCATTGGTGCTATGACCACTGTCACCGTGGACCGGGCCGGGCTGTGGGACGCCGAGGCGCTCAGTGATGTCGCCGCGGCCACGTTTCCACTGGCCTGTCCCCCGGACGCCGACCTCGACGATATCGAGGTGTTCCTGGCGGATGTGCTGTCCGGGGAACGGTTCGGCGAGTATCTGTCCGATCCGTCCCGGACGGTGCTCAAGGCGGTCGCCGACGGCGAGATCGTCGGCTACGCGCTTCTGCACGGCGAACCGCCCACCGATCCCGCCGTCGCCGCGGCGGTGGCGCTGGATCCGGTGCTCGAGATCAGCAAGATGTACGTGCTACCGGGACATCACGGCTCCGGTGTCGCCGACGCGCTCATGCAGGCCGCGCTGGACCGGGCCCGGGGCGCGGGCTACGCCGGTATCTGGCTGGGCGTGAACCAGGAGAATCTGCGGGCGCAGCGCTTCTACGCGAAGTTCGGCCTCGAACAGGTGGGCACCCGGACCTTCACCGTCGGACGCCAGGTCCATCACGATTACCTGCTGCGCCTGGCGTTCTGAGCCGCGGCGGCCGGGATCAGCCCAGCAATCGCTGCCGCAGGGTCTGCACCTCGGCTGCGTTCAGGCCGAGGCCCTCGCTCACGTAGCGGTCGAAGGTGCCGTAACTCACCGTTACCTGATCGAACGCCCCGTCCAGCCATTCGCGCTGCACACCGGCCATCGGATCGCCCGGCGCGGCGCCGCGATAGTGGTTGGACAGCAGATAGTCCTCGGTCACGGTTGCGCGGTCCACGCCCAGGATGGTGAGCAGCACCGCCGCGACCCAGCCCGTGCGGTCCTTACCGGCGGTGCAGTGGAACACCACCGCCTGCCCGTCGGGAATGGTGGCGATATCGCGCAGTACCGCGGCCACCGCGCGGTCGGCACCGGGGGCGGTGATGAACGCGCGGTACAGGTCGGTGCCGCCGGCGAGGGTCGACATCAGTTCCGGCAGCGGTGCCGCGCCGATGACGTCGTACCAGTTGGCGCGGGCGCCGGCGGGCAGGCGGTCCGGACCGAGGGCACGCTCGTAGACGGTGCGCAGATCGTCGACCACTCGCACGCCGCGCCGGTTCAGCTCGTCGAGATCGGCCGGGGTGAGATTGAGCAACTGATCGGTGCGATAGGCGACGCCGGTGCGCACGGTGCGCCCGTCGGTGGTGCGATAGCCGCCGACATCACGGGCGTTGGGTGCCCCGGTGAGATGCAGGGACCGGTCGATCGCCGGCGCGTCGGTGGCGGCCGGCGGGGCGGCCGGAGCAAAGGCGGTGGCCGGACCGAGGGCCACCAGTACGCCGGTGAGGACGGCGGCGGGGACGCGCGCCGAACGATGACTCATGACCGAACTCCCCTCGGTGCCCGACGGCACTCCCACCGTGGCGTGCCCGGTCCAGCAAACCAAGCCGCGACCGCCCGGTCAACCCGGAAACCGTGCGGCAGAGTGCCGGTGGCTACCACCGGGCACTCGTCACGCCGGAACCTCGAACCGGGACAGCGCCAGCAACCGGGAGATGGCGCGCAGATACTTCTTGCGGTAGCCGCCGTCGAGCATCTCCTGCGAGAAGATCTCGTCGAGTTTCGCACCCGATACGGTGACCGGGGTCCCGGCGTCGTAGAGCCGGTCGGCCAGCACCACCAGACGCAGTGCGACGGCCTGATCGGTCACCGGATGCACGCCGGAGACGAAAACCGCGCGGACCCCGTCGATGAGCGAACCGTACTTCGACGGATGCAGGGTGGACAGATGCGTCAGCAGGGCGTCGAAATCGTCCAGGGTCGCGCCGGGGGTCGCCGCCGCGCGTTCGGTGAGCTGCTCCGGGCTGCTCGGTTCCGGCGCCGGTGGCAGATCCCGGTGGCGGTAGTCCGGTCCGTCCACCCGCACCGTGTCGAAGATCGAGCCGAGCTTCTTGATCTCACGCAGGAAGTCCTGGGCGGCGAACCGGCCCTCGCCGAGTTGCCCGGGCAGGGTGTTGGAGGTGGCCGCGACGGAGACGCCCTGCGCGGAGAGCTCGGTCAGCAGCCGCGAGACCAGCATGGTGTCACCGGGATCGTCGAGTTCGAACTCGTCGATGCACAGCACACTGTTGGCGGCGAGCCGGTCGACGGCATTGGCGAAGCCCAGCGCACCGACCAGGTTGGTGAGCTCACCGAAGGTGCCGAAGGATCTGGGTGCGGGCGCGTTGTGGAAGATCGAGGCCAGCAGGTGGGTCTTGCCCACGCCGAACCCACCGTCCAGGTACAGGCCCGCGCCCTGGGTGGGTTTCTTCTTGCCGAACAGTGATTTCTTGTGCGTCGCCTTGTGGATGGCGGCGACCTTCTCGGCGAAGGTACGGGCCGAGGCGACGGCCGCGGCCTGGCTGGGCTCGTTCGGGTCGGGAATGTAGGTGTCGAAACCGACCTCGTCGAACATGGGCGGGGGCACCATCTGGGCGACCAACTGGTCGGCGGGGACCTCCGGGCGGCGGTCGACGAGGCGATCTGGCATGGCAGCAGCCTAATGACGTGATATGAGCTTCTGTTATGCAGCGTAGCCCCGATGCGATCCAGCTCACAGACCTCGACGCCGACGCCCTCGCCGCCCTGTACGCCTATCCGGCGGAACCGGAAGCGGGTTGGCTACGGGTGAATTTCGTATCCACCATCGACGGCGCGGCCACCGGGTCCGGGGGTGTCACCGAGGCGCTCGGATCCCCGGCGGACAAACAGGTTTTCCATCTGCTGCGCGATCTCGCCGATGTGGTGCTGGTGGGCGCCGGTACCGTGCGCGCGGAGAACTACGGCGGCGCCCAGACCGATCCGGGCCGCCGCCGCGCACTGTCGGAGCGCGGTATCGGAGGCCATCCGGAGGGCACACCGCCGCCGATCGCGATCGTGACCGCCACCGCCGCGCTGGACCCCGGTCATCGCGTGCTCACCACCGCGCGGACCCCCACCCTGGTCCTCACCACCGCGGCCGCGCCCGCCGAACGCCGGGAGGCCCTCGCCGCCGCGGGCGCGGAGGTGATCGAGGTGGGTGAGAGTGTGATCGACCCGCGGACCGTGCCGGAGGTCCTCGCCGGCCGCGGACTGCGGCGGGTGTTGTGCGAGGGCGGTCCGCAGCTGTTCGGGTCGCTGGCCGGCGCCGGTCTGGTGGACGAATTGTGCCTGACCACCGCACCGCTGCTCACCGGCGGCACGGCGCGGCGGATCTCGGTCTCGCACGAGGAATTCGCCTGGCGGATGACACCCGCGCATGTGCTGTTCGACACCGATGGAACGGTGCTGACCCGCTGGGTGCGATCGTGAGTTCCGGCGTGGGCCGGGAACCCGCACCGCGAACGGCGACCCGCGACGCCGTCCCGCGCGGGCGCGGCCGATCCGGACCTGGCAGGGTGTATCGCATGCGCTGGACTCGGGCAGTGGTGCCGGCCTCGGCACTCTTGATCATGATCGCCGGATGCGGCGCCGGTCCCTCGGACCGCCCGCATGTCGCCGTCGAACATCCGCCTGTACCAGGCGATTCCGCCACCACGGCCCAGGTCCCGCCGCCGCCCGCGGCGCAGGTGCCGAAACGGGATCTGCCCTGGCGCGACTGTGCCCGGGCGACCTTCGACGCGCTCGGCCTGGGTCCGGGGCCGGCGGGACTGGTCCTCGAATGCGCGGATTTCTCCACGCCGATCGACACCGCCGGCACGGTACTGGGCAACTTCCGCACCGGCGCGATGCGCGCCCGCCTGCCACAGACCCCGCCGGACGCGCCGCCGATCGTGCTGACCTCGGGGGTGGACCGCTCCTCCACCGCCACCCTGGCCGGGCTGGTCACCGGTCCGGCGAGCGCACTGCTGGCCGCGCATCCGCTGGTGGCCGTGGACCGTCGCGGTATCGGCAGTTCCCAGGCGATCGACTGCCTGCCCACCGATATCCGCGCCGGACTCCAGGACAACGGCCAGTTCGGCCCCGGCGACCCCGTCGCGACCATGTCCGACCTCTCGCGTGACGGCACCATCGCGTGCCGCGATTTCCTGCAGCCCTACGACGGCACCTTCGACGCCCCGCACGCCGCCGACGATATCGAGCAGCTGCGCCGGGAATGGGAGGTCGACCATATCGCCCTGCTGGGCACCGGCAGCGGCTCCGCGGTCGCGATGGAATACGCCCGCAAATACGGCGACCGGCTGGCCCGGCTGGCACTCGACGCCCCCGCGCCGGTCGGCGTGGACGCGATCACCCGGGCCGAGACCGCCGTCCAGGGCGCCGAGGCCGCCCTGACGGCCTTCGCCCAGCAGTGCGCCGCCACCTCCTGCTCGCTGGGGCCGGATCCGCGGACCGCCGTGACACAACTGATCCAGAAGGCCTCCGAAGGCGGTCTGGGCGATCTCTCGGCAAACGCGGTCCGCACCGCGATCACCGGTTTCCTCGGCAGCCCGCGGGCCGATCAGTCCACCCGGATCGCCGAACTGTCCGACACTCTCGCGGCGGCCGGACGCGGCGATACCGGCCGTCTGAAGGCGCTCGCCGCCGGTCAGGCCGCGGCCACCGCCGCTGACGGTCAGTTCGTCAACGGCTGCACCGACGCACCGCAGCCGCCGCCCGCCCCGCAGGTCACCGACCTGACCGGTATCTGGGCGCAGAAATATCCGGCGTTCGGCCGCGCCGCCGCGATGTCCATGCTGGTCTGTTCGGCGTGGCCGGTCACCGAGGCACCGCCGGCGCTGGAGAAGCTGGAACTGCCCGTTCTCGTGCTGACCGGTGCCGGAGACCCGGTCACCGGTGCGGCCCAGGCCTCGGTCACCGGGGCCCTGGGCAAGGCCGGTGCGCGCACCGCGACCATGACCTGGCAGGGCTGGGGACATCCGGTGAGCGCCCGCTCCGGCTGCGCGCAGACCGCGCTCGTCGACTACTTCCGCGACGGCCGGCTGCCCGGGGACGGCACCGCCTGCCCGGCCTGACCGCGGCCTCTCCGCGGGCGGCACGCCCGCCCCGGAGGGGCGTCTGACCGGCGCGTCGAGGGTGGGTCCCGGCAACACCACGGCACCATCCGGTGTACCGTGCCGTGGTGTTCCTTCGACAGCTCGAGCCTCGCACCGCTCGAACCACCGCCGACGTGATCCGGTTCGCGCTCTGGCCGCTGGCGGTCATGACCGTGCTGAACCGGGTGTTCATCAAGGCTGTCAACGGTTTCGTGACCGACGACTACAAGCCCGTCTACCAGGCCTCGCTGGATTTCCTCAACGGGCGCGAGGTGTACACGGCGAATTTCGACTCGGTCGATCCGCATTACCTGTATCCGCCCAGCGGCACCCTGTTGATCGCGCCGATCGCGGTGATCGACTACGAGAAGTCGCGCTGGCTGTTCATCCTGCTCAACGCGGTGGCGATCCTGATCGCCTGGTACCTGCTGCTGCGGTTGTTCAACTACACGCTGCGGTCGATCGCGGCGCCGGTGCTGTTGCTGGCGATGTTCCTCTCCGAGACCGTCATCAACACCCTGGTGTTCACCAATGTCAACGGCTGCCTGCTGCTGGCGGAGATGCTGTTCCTGATCCTGTTGTTGCAGCGAAGAGATCTGTGGGCGGGTGTGGTCATGGGTCTGACCATCGCCGTGAAGCCCACATTGGCACCGCTGGTGCTGATAGCCCTGGTCCGCAAACAATGGAACACGGTGATCGGGGCCGCCGTGGTACCGATCGCGCTGACCGCGGTCGCCTGGCCGCTGTCCCGGGATCCGGAAGAGTTCTTCACGCGCACCTTCCCGTACCTGCTCGAGACGCGTGACTACTTCAACAGCGCCATCCCCGGCAACGCCGAGTACTACGGCCTGCCGCCCTGGCTCACCTGGGGCATCCGGCTCTCGATGGCGGTGCTGGTCCTGCTGTCGCTGTGGATCCTGTACCGGTACTACCGCGAGGACGAGCTGTTCTTCGTCACCACCTCCGCGGGCGTTCTGCTCACCGCGGAATTCCTGCTGGCCTCGCTGGGCCAGATGTACTACTCGATGATGCTGTTCCCGTTCCTGATGTCGGTGGTGCTGCGCAATTCGGTGCTGCGCAACTGGCCGGCCTGGCTGGCGATATTCGGGTTCCTGTCCTACGACAAATGGCTGTCGGACCGCTGGCCCGATATCGGGCGCAACCTGGAGTATCTGCGGATCACCTTCGGCTGGGGCCTCCTGCTGATCGTGGTGTTCTGTGTCCTGGGCGACCGGTATCTGAGTGCCCGGCGCGAGGGCCGGTTGCCGCATCTGGACCCGGACTGGATGACCGCGGCGCCGGATTCCCGCGATACCGGCACCGGTATCGCCGAGCCGGCGACGATACCGGTCCCGCCACCCGCGCCCGAGCCCGGCCGGGCCCCGCAGCCCGCCGGCGCCCGGATCGCCGAGACGCAGGCCGTACGCAGCTGATACGAGACGGGCGGGGCCGGACGTATTAGCGTGGAGGCATGAGTTCCGAAACGGACGCGACCGATACCTCCCTGCCTGCCCCGAAGATCCGGCTCACGCCGCAGCAGTGGCGGGCGAAATTGGATCCGGCGGAGTACGCGGTGCTCCGCGAGGCCGGCACCGAGCGACCGTTCACCGGCGAGTACACGGATACGAAGACCGAGGGTGTCTACAGTTGCCGGGCCTGCGGGGCGGAATTGTTTCGCAGTTCCGAGAAGTTCGAGTCGCACTGCGGATGGCCGTCGTTCTTCGATCCGGCGGATTCGGACGCGGTGATCCTGCGGGCCGACGATTCGCTGGGGATGCGGCGGGTCGAAGTGCTGTGCGCGAATTGCCACAGCCACCTCGGCCACGTCTTCGAAGGCGAGGGTTATCCGACGCCCACGGACAAGCGGTACTGCATCAACTCGATCTCACTGCGGCTGCACCCCTCGACCAGCTCAGCGGAGTGAGCCCTCCGTTCGCCGATCGGTACGTTACATAAAGACCGCCCGGTACGCATGCCCCGATTTCCGGGGGTGCCTACCGGGCGGTTGTCCGTCCCCGCACTCAGGGCAGCGCGGCGACCAGTTGATCGATATCGACCCGCGGGCCGGTGTAGAACGGGGTCTCCTCCCGGACGTGCATCCGGGCCTCGGTAGCCCGCAGATCGCGCATCAGATCGACGATCCGGTGCAGTTCCGGCGCCTCGAACGCGAGGATCCACTCGTAATCACCGAGCGCGAAGGAAGCGACGGTGTTCGCGCGGACATCCGGGTACCCGCGCGCCTCCTTGCCGTGATCGGCCAGCATCTTGCGACGCTCGTCGTCGGGCAGCAGGTACCACTCGTAGGACCGGACAAACGGGTAGACGCAGATGTAGTTGCCCGGGTCCTCCCCCGCCAGGAACGCGGGGACATGGCTCTTGTTGAACTCCGCCGGACGGTGCAGCGCCACATTGCTCCACACCGGCTCGGTGGCGCGGCCGAGTTCGGTGGTCCGCCGGAAATCGGCGTAGGCGGCCTGCAGATCCTCCACCCGTTCGGCGTGGGTCCAGACCATGAAATCGGCGTCGGCCCGCATTCCCGCCACGTCGTAGACGCCGCGGACCACCACATCGCGGTCGGCGAGCCCGTCGAAGAATGCCTTCGCCTCCTTGATCGCCGCCGCCCGGTCCTCGCCCAGTACGCCGGGCCGTACCCGGTAGACCGAGAACATCAGATAGCGGATGGTGGAGTTGAGAGCCTGGTAATCGAGTCGCGCCATGCCCCCATCGTGCCACTCGCGGGGTGCGGCCGGGCCGGAGGCCGGGCTCAGGCCCGGGTCGTGGCCGCGGCGGCGATCCGTTCGGCGGCGGCGCCCGCCGCCGCGACACAGGCCGGCACCCCGACCCCGCGCAGATACGCGCCGGTCACCGCGAGATCGTCGAATTCCCGTAGCGCCGCCTCGATATCGGCCACCCGTTCGGTATGGCCCGGTGCGTACTGGGCCAGGCCGCCCGGCCAGCGCTGCACCACCGCCGACAGTGGGCTGATCGGCACGCCCGTCACGGTGGCCAGATCGGCGGTGGCCGCGGCGACGAGCTCGGCGTCGGGGCAGCGCAGGGCCGAATCGTCGCCGAATCGCCCGAACGACACCCGCACCAGGGCGGTATCCCGCGCCGCCAGATGTGTCCATTTCCGGCTCGACAGCGTGAACGCCTTGGCGCGCAAGGCTTCTCCGGTGGCCACCAGCACCCCCGAATTCTCCGGTAGCGCGGTGTCCTTCGGCAGTTCCAGGGCGACCAGCGCCGAGGACGACAGCTCGATCGCGCCGGCCGCGGCCGCCGCGGCGGGGGCGATATCGGCGAGCAGCCGGGCCGTGACGGGCGCCGGGGTGGCCAGCACCACGGCGTCGAAGTCCCCGACCGGGTCCACCCGCCAGCCGCCCGGGACCCGATGCAGGCCGGTCACCGGGGTATCGCGCACGGTGTCGGCGGCCGCCGCCTCGCCCAGCGCGCGCAGCAGGGCGCCGTAGCCGTCGCGGAGCGCGCCGAATACCGGGGCGTCCGACGAGGGCGGCAGCGCGGCGGTGACCGCGGCGGTGAGGCTGGTGGCGCCCCGGTCCAGCGCGGCCGCCACGGTGGGCAGCGCCGCCCGGACTCCGATCGACCGGGCGCTGCCCGCGTAGACGCCGCCCAGCAGTGGATCGACGCTGCGGGCCACCGTCTGGGCACCGAACCGGTCGGCGACCAGGGTATGGACGTCGATATCGGCGCCCGGCCGCCAGTCCAGGGGCCGGGTCGGCTCGGCCGCGATCCGCGCCAGGGTCTCCGCGTCGACGAGCCCGGCCACCGAATCGGGTGCGGTGGGTATACCCATGAGGGTGCGTTCCGGCAGCCGATGGGTCCGGCCACCGGCCCAGAGCAGCGGCCGCAATCCGGCGGGATGCACCAGCTGATCGGCGATGCCGAGATCACGCAGCAGAGCGGGTACCTCCGGCCGCCGTCCCACGAACGCCTCGGCGCCCAGATCGACCGGCTCCCCCGCGATCGGCACCGTGCGCAGCACGCCACCGAGCCGCTCGCTGCCCTCGACAACGGTCGGGCGGACCCGGTCGCCGAGCAGCCGCCGCAGCCGGTACGCCGTCACCAGACCGCTGATTCCCCCGCCGACCACCGCGATTCTCATGCTCCGACCGTATCCCTGGTGAGCCGGCGACGACCGGGGGGATCTGCGTTCAGAGTTCGTGGACGAGTTCCACCAGGGCCGTGAGGACACCCGGGTCGGTATCGGGCAGCACGCCGTGCCCGAGGTTGAAGATATGCCCGGTCGCGCCCATCGTGAGCGCGCCGTCGGCCTCACCCGCGATCCGCCGCGCCTCGGCCTCCACCACCGCACTGCCCGCGAAGAGCACGGCCGGATCGAGATTGCCCTGCAACGCCTTCCCCGGACCCACCCGGCGCACGGCCTCGGTGAGCGGCACCCGCCAATCGACCCCGACCACATCGGCGCCCGCCTCGCCCATCGCGCCCAGCAACTCACCGGTGCCCACTCCGAAATGGATCCGGGGCACACCGGAATCGGCCAGCTCCGCGAACACCCGCTCCGAATGGGGCAGCACGAAGCGCCGGTAGTCGGCCAGCGACAGCGCACCGGCCCAGGAGTCGAACAGCTGGATGGCGTCGACGCCGGCCTCGAGCTGGGCACGCAGGAAGACGATGGTGATATCGGTGAGCACCCCCAGCAGCGCGTGCCAGGCGTCCGGATCGCCGTGCATCATGGCCTTGGTGCGCTCGTGGTTCTTGCTGGGCCCGCCTTCGACCAGGTAGGACGCCAGCGTGAAGGGCGCACCCGCGAACCCGATCAGCGGGGTCTGCCCGAGTTCGTCCACCAGCAGACGCACCCCATCGGTCACCGCGCCCACCTCTTCGGGCCGCAACCGGGGCAGGGCGGTCACATCGGCGGCGGTGCGGATCGGGGAAGCGATCACCGGACCCACCCCGGGCGCGATATCGAGATCGATCCCGGCCGCTTTGAGCGGGACGACGATATCGGAGAACAGGATCGCGGCATCCACACCGTGGCGCCGCACGGGCTGCATCGTGATCTCACAGACCAGCTCCGGATCGAAACACGACTGCAGCATGCCGATCCCGGCCCGGACCTCCCGGTATTCCGGCAGCGACCGCCCGGCCTGGCGCATGAACCACACCGGCCGCCGGGCCGGAGTGGCGCCGGAGGCGGCGGCCAGGAACGGGGCATCGGACAACCGGCGGCGCGTATATGTGCTCATCACCAGCCATCGTATGCGGCGGCGGCGAGCGCGGTGCGCAAGCCCGGGGCCACCTCACGGGCGACCCGGGCGGCGTCTCGGCGGGCGCCGGCGGCGGGTTGCGCGGTATTTACCACGACCCGACCCGATCATCCAGCAACAACGGTCGCCCGGCGCGCCTCCGCGCGCCCCGGGTGTGACAGGGCTACCGTCATTCCCCGTGACACCGCTCGATATCCGCGACGGCGCACCGGACGATGGGCCCGGCGACGAACCCGCATCGTTTCGTGCCGCCGTTTCGGCGATGGGCGCCGCCTCTGTGCACCCGCGGATCGAGCTGGCCCCGATCCGGCCGCCACAGCGCCTGGCGCCGTACTCGTACGCACTCGGCGCCGAGGTGATCCACGAGGACGCCTCGGTGGTACCGATCGATTCCGACGGAGATGCGTTCGGCCGGCTGATCCTGCTACACGACCCCAACGGCGACGAGGCCTGGCACGGGGTGTTCCGGCTGGTCGCCTATATCCAGGCCGATATCGACGGGGCGCTGGCGGCCGATCCGCTGCTACCCGAGGTCGCGTGGAGCTGGCTGGCCGACGCGCTGGAATCGCGGGAGGTCCCGTTCACCGCGCTCGGCGGCACCGTGACCTCCACCAGTTCGGTGCGCTACGGCGATATCGCCGGTCCGCCCCGGGCGCATCAATTGGAGCTACGGGCTTCCTGGACCGCCCGCAGCACCGAGATGTGCCCGCATGTGGAGGCCTTCGGCGAAGTACTGGCCTATGCGGCGGGTCTGCCACCCGCGGGTATCACCGATCTACGACCGTCGGAGTCCACCCGGACCGACCGTGGTTGACCGTCGGCGGTAGCCCGGGCCACGTAGAGTGGCCCTTTATGCCGGTAGTAGAGGAGCCCGACCACCTGTCCGGTGGTCATCCGGACCGCGGCGCCGCCGCGGCCGACCAGGGCACACGGGGCGCGCAGACGGCCCAGGTGCCCGATACCGGCGACCCCGGAGTACCCGACGCCGTCCCGCTGCTGACGCCCGCCGAGGGCATCCCCCCGGTCTGCCGGACCCCCGGCGAGGTGGCCGCCGCCGCCGCGCGCCTGGCCGCCGGTACCGGCCCGCTGGCCGTGGACGCCGAACGGGCCTCAGGTTTCCGGTATTCGTCACGGGCCTATCTGATCCAGCTGCGCCGGGTGGGCGCGGGCACCGTCCTGATCGACCCGATCCCGGTGGCCGATGCGCTGGAACCGCTCGCGGCCGTGATCAATTCGCTCGAATGGATTCTGCATTCGGCCGATCAGGACCTACCCGGACTGGCCGAACTCGGCCTGCGGCCGGCGACCCTGTTCGATACCGAACTGGGCGGCCGGCTCGCCGGGTATCCCCGGGTCGGGTTGGCGGCGATGGTGGAGCAGCTGCTCGGCCGGGCCCTGCGCAAGGGGCACGGCGCCGCCGACTGGTCCACCCGGCCGCTGCCCGAGGCCTGGCTGAACTACGCCGCGCTGGATGTCGAACTGCTGCCCGAGTTGCGGGACGCGGTGGCCGCCGAACTGGCCGAACAGGGCAAGACCGAATGGGCCGCACAGGAATTCGAATATATCCGGCGCGCCGAACCGGCCGGGCCCAAACCGGATCGACGCGGCCGGGCGCGGCGAACTGCGCACGACCCCCGGCGAGTTCCGGCTGGCCGAGCACCGCCGTTTCCTCGACGACAACGCCGATTCCATCGACGCCTTCCGGGCCCGCCAGAATGCCGCGTTCGCGGCGGAACGCGAATCCTGGCGCCGCTCCGGTGAACTGACCGACCGCGCGCCGGCGGGCTGAACACGTCGACCCGGCCGGTGCGCCCGGGCCTCCCGGGCGC
>NZ_JBSFRU010000158.1:0-13886 GCF_053589395.1 Nocardia sp. NPDC003345 | reverse complement strand
CGCCGATCGCGGCGCCACCCAGGAAATGCGCGGTGAGCGGAATATTGAACACCTCGCCCCAGGTCCCGCCGGCGGTGCCGCCGATCTGCTCGGCGACCCGCCGCGTCGCCTCGTTGCCCGCCGGGATCCAGGTGGGGTTCGGTTCCCCGTGGCCCTGGCGGCTGGTGAGTTTCCGGCCGAACAGTCCCCTGGTGGTGTAGGTGGTGATGGAGTTGTCCAAATGCTGCATCACCAGGGAGATGATGGTCCGCTCACTCCAATTGCGGACGCTGAGGAAACTGACCAGCAGCAGCGGGTGGCGCAGCGCGTAGCCGAGGAACCGCAGCCAGCGCGGGACGCGGCCGCCGCCGTCGACCATCAGCGTCTGCAGCAGGCCCATCGCATTGGAACCCTTGCCGTATCGCACCGGCTCGATATGGGTGTCGGGAGTCGGATGGATCGAGGAGGTGATCGCGACGCCCCGGGTGAAGTCGGTGCCGGGGGTGACCTTCTTGGTGGCGGCGCCGACGATCGATTCGGAATTGGTGCGGGTGAGCAGTCCGAGCCGGTCGGACAGCTCCGGGAGAATGCGCCGGTCGCGCATATCGTGCAGCAGCCGCTGCGTGCCGAGGGTTCCCGCCGCGACCACGACCTGCCGGGCGGTGTAGGTCCTCCGCTGTTTGCGCAGCCACGCGCCGGTCCGCTCGGTCGACACCACCCAGCTGCCGTCGTCCTGCGGCCGGAGTTCGGTCACCGTGGTCATCGGCACCACCCGGGCACCGGCCTGTTCGGCGAGGTACAGATAGTTCTTGACGAGCGTGTTCTTGGCGCCGAATTTGCATCCGACCATACAGTCGCCGCATTCCAGGCATCCGGTGCGCGCGGGACCCACGCCGCCGAAATAGGGATCCTCGACGGTCTCGCCCGGTTCGCCGAAGAATACGCCCACCGGAGTCTGGACGAAGGTGTCGCCGACGCCCATATCCTCGGCGACCTTGCGGAAGACCTCGTCGGCCGGGGTCATATGCGGATTCTGGACGACCCCCAGCATGCGGGTGGCCTGGTCGTAGTACGGGGTGAGTTCGGCGCGCCAATCGGTGATCTCGCGCCACTGCGCGTCCTGGAAGAACGGCTCCGGGGGCACGTAGAGGGTATTGGCGTAGTTGAGTGAGCCGCCGCCCACGCCCGCGCCGCCGAGGATGAGGACATTGCGCAGCGGGTGGATGCGCTGGATTCCGTAGCAGCCGAGTTTGGGTGCCCAGAGGAATTTGCGCAGATCCCAGCTGGTTTCGGGGAGTTCGTCGTCGGCGTAGCGGCGACCGGCCTCCAGGACTCCGACGGTGTAGCCCTTTTCCACGAGGCGAAGCGCGGTGACACTGCCACCGAACCCCGAACCCACGATGAGCACATCGAAATCCGTCGGCGCCTCGGTCATGGGCCTACTCCTTGTCCGGGAATGTCATCAGTGACTGGCGGTAACATTAACACAGCAGATGGGGAGCGGCAGTCACTATTGTTGACAGTGCTCTCGAAATCGGCGAGGCTCGGGAAATGACCACTCCGCGCGCCCGGGCCCGCGCCCAGACCATGGCCGATATCCTGCGTATCGGGCGCGAGCATCTCGCGACCGACGGCGCGGCCGCGCTGTCACTGCGTGCTGTCGCCCGCGATCTCGGAGTCGTCTCCTCGGCGGTCTACCGCTATGTCCGCAGCCGCGACGAACTGCTGACCCTGCTGGTGATCGACGGCTACGACGCGCTCGGCGATACCGTCGACGCCGCGCTGGCGACCGCCCCCGACGATCCCGTCGAGCGGCTGCGGATCACCGCGCGCACCGTGCGCACCTGGGCGCTCGCCGAACCTGCCTGGTACGGCCTGCTGTTCGGCACCCCGGTTCCCGGCTACGCGGCACCGGCCGATCGCACGGTGGCCCCCGGAACACGGATCATCGTGACCCTCCTGCGGCTCGTCGACCAGGCCTATCGCCGGAACCTGCTCACCGGCCGCCGGGCCGAGGAGATCGTCGCCGAACCGCTCAGTGGTGACCTCCGCCGCGTCTGCGACGAACTCGAACTGGATCTGCCGGACTGGGTGGTGGCGCGAGCGCTCACCGTGTACTGCTCCCTGTTCGGTGCGGTGAACGCCGATGTCTTCGATATGTACGGCGCCGACACCTTCACCCGGCGCGCCCAGGTTTTCGAGGTACATATCGGCGCATGGGATGCCCTGCTCGGCGTCGCCTGAGCTCGGGTCTACTTCTCCGGGACCGCGGGTGGGGTGTCGTCGGCCGCCGGACCGCCGGGGACATCGGTGAGCGTGACCTTGTCCGCCCTACGGTCGGCGACCTCGGCGTCGATCTGCTCGCTGATATAGCGGACCACCACCGCGACCACCGCCACCACCGGGACCGCGAGAAACGCCCCGGTGATTCCGTACAGCGTGCCGCCGCCGGTCACTGCCAGCAGCACCACCACCGCGTGCAGCTTCATAGTCCGGCTCTGCAGTACCGGTTGCAGCACATTACCCTCGAGCTGCTGCACGGCGATGATGATGATCAGCACGATCAGGGCGGTGGTGAATCCGTTGCCGACCAGCGCCACCAGCACCGCGAGCGCACCGGCCACGAAAGCGCCGACCATGGGGATGAATCCGCCGAGGAAGGTCAGTGCGGTGAGCACGCCCCACAGCGGGACCCCGAGTATCACCAGGCCGATCCCGATGAAGAACGCGTCGATGAAGCTGACCACCGCCTGCGTGCGGATGAATCCACCCAGTACATCCCACACCCGCACCAGCACTTCCTCGAGGTGGCGTCCGCTGCGGCCCCCGCTGAATTTGTGCATCCACGGAATGAAGCGCGGACCGTCCTTGACGAAGAAGAACGACAGCACCAGCACCAGGAAGATGGTCACCAGCACCGAGGTCGCGGTGCTGACCCCGGTGAACACGCCGGTCGCGATCTGCTCGGCACTGGACTGCACCCGCGACACCACCGCGTCGACGGCGGAGTCCAGTTGTTCGTCGCGCACGTTGAGGGGCGGCCCCTGCAACCAATCCCGCACGGTGTTGATACCGGTGGTGGCCTTGTCCGAGAGTTCGGGCACCTGGTCGACCACCGACGGCACGATCAGTGCGATACCGCCCGCGAGTATCCCGATGAATCCGACCAGGGTCAGCCCGGCCGCCGCGGCCGGCGGTAGCCCGGCCTTCACCAGCAGGCGGGTCGGCGGCCACAGTACGGTGGCGACCACGATGGCCAGCAGTACCGGCAGCAGCACCACCCACAGGCGGGCGGCGAGGAATCCGAGAACCCAGGCCCCGGCCGCGATGGCGACGATGCACACTGCCCATTTCGCGAGCCACAGCACGCCGGACCCCATCACGTCCCCCCGGTCCGGGCGGGTGGGCTCGGCATCGCGGGTGCTGTCGTCGCGGATTTCTTTCTCCCCGTTCACCCGGCCAGTCTCGCATGTCCCACCGACCGGGGCAGCTCACCGCGGGTCGGCACGCTCAGCGCGGCACGGTGACCTGGTCGAGACAGCTGGACAGGCCGTCGGTGACCGAACAGCGCGCCGGCGCCCTGGACGGCCGGTAGTTGCCGGGCACGCCGCCGGCCGCGGTGATCGCGGTGTAGGCCGCCACCGCATCGGTCGGGCGGCGGGTCAGTGCCGGATCGCCCAGCACGTCGACGGTGTAGAGACCGAAGCGGGGAGTGTAGGAACCCCACTCGTAGTTGTCTGTGAGACTCCAGTAGTTGTAGCCCATGAGGTTCATTCCGTCGGCGGCTGCGCGTTGCAGCCAGTAGACGGTGTCGCGGAGCAGGTCGGCGCGGGTATAGCCGTCCGCGCGGGGGTGACCGTTCTCGGTCGGCATACCGTTCTCGACGATGTAGAGGGGGAGCGCCGGGTAACGCCTGGCGTAGTGGTCGAGGGCGTAGTAGATGCCCTCCGATTGCAGCGACAGCGTCCACAGTTTGCCCGGATCCGGGAACTGGTGGAGGAGTCCTTCCGGTGAGAAACCGTAGTAGTAGTCGATACCGAGGTAATCGAGCCGGTTCGCGATCCGGTTCAGGAAGGCCGCGTTGACGGCATCGTCGGCGGTGGGGATATAGGCGACATTGCTGCTGACCATCGCCCCCGGCTGCACGCGGTGGATATGGTCGTAGATCGCATTGTGCGCCGCGGCCATCCGATCCTGCACGGCGGGGATATCGGTCACCCCGATACCGCCGTGGCGTACCTCGTTCATCAGATAGGCGGCCGGTTCGTTGAAGGTGATCCACAGCGGATCGTGGGCCGCGTATCGGTCGACCACCGTCCGCGCGTTGGCCAGCCAGTCGGCGACCATTTCCGCGCGGCGCCAGCCGCCCCGGTCGAACGCCCAGCCCGGATACACCCAGTGATCGAGAGTGAGCATCGGCCGCATCCCGGCCTCCCGGATGGTGGCGATCACCTCGTCGTAGAAGCGGAAACCGTCTTCGTCCCGGCTGCCCGGCCGGGGTTGCACCCGGGCCCATTCGATACCGATCCGGTACACCCCGACACCCAGGCCCGCTGCCAGGGCTATATCGGAGCGGTAGCGCGAGTAGAAGTCCACCGAGTCGTGGTAGGGGTCCTCGGTTTTCCCGGCGGCGATATAGCGGGTCCAGTTGCTGTCCGGCGCCCGGCCCTCGGACTGGAAACCGGACGACGCGACACCCCACAGGAAATCGGGCCCCAGGGGCGCGACCTCGACCGGGGGAGCGGGGCGCGCGGCGGCGGGCGCGCCCGCGAGGGCGAGAACACCGGCGGCCGCGGCGCCGGTGGCGAGGAATCGGCGGCGATTCACTGGACCCATCGGATCGGTCTCCTGTTCTGGACCGGCCACTACTCTCGCCCGGCCGCGCCGGGGCGGGATCGCGGCCGGAATCGAGTCGGTGCGTTCACTTCTCGGCCTGCGGTGAGTCTAAGGTGTCGCGCACCAACGGTCACCGGTGCGCGGCCAGTACGGCGGCAGATCCCGCTCGGAGGTCTGCGACGAAATATCCGGGGACCTCGAGCGAAGGGAAATGCCCGCCGGTATCGGGGGACCGCCACCGCACGATCCGCCGGTACCGGCGCCGCGCCCATGGGAGCGGGCACTTCTCGATATCGCGGGGATACACGGTGAGTGCCGACGGGACATCCACCGTGAGTCCGGGGTCGAACGAGTTGACCCCGCCGTGGCTCTCGTAGTAGATCCGGGCCGCCGACGCGCCGGTCCGCGTCAGCCAATACAACGTCACGGTATCGAGAACGGCGTCTCTGGAGATCGTCTCGAACGGGCTGTCGTCGGTATCGGTCCACTCGGCGAACTTGTCGAGAATCCAGGCGAGGAGCCCTACCGGCGAGTCGACGAGTGCGTAGCCGACGGTTTGCGGCCGATACGCCTGCTGTTTCGCGAACGCCGCGCGAGGGCCGTCCCAGAAATCGCGGGTTTCCTCGGCCCATCGGCGCTCCTGCGCGGTCAAACCCTCCGTCGTCGACCCGGGCGGCGCGTGCGGGGTCAGCGTGTGGATGCCGAGAACGTGGCCCGGGAACCTGCCGCCGAGCACGGTGGTGATCACACCACCCCAGTCGCCGCCGTGGGCGATGAACTCGCGGTAGCCGAGCCTTTCCATGAGTTCCACCCAGGCCGCTGCGATCTTTCCGACTCCCCACCCGGTGGTGGCCGGTTTATCGCTGTAGCCGAAGCCGGGCAGGGAGGGGGCCACGACGTGGAACGCCGGTGCGGCCGGGTCTTCCGGATCGGCGAGTTCGTCCATCACATCGACGAACTCGCCGATGCTGCCCGGCCAGCCGTGCGTGACGATCAGCGGGGTGGCGTCCGCGCGGGGTGACCGGCGATGCAGGAAGTGGATTCCCACGCCGTCGATGGTGGTGCGGAACTGGCCGATCCGGTTGACGCGGGCTTCGAAAGCGCGCCAGTCGTATCCGGTGCGCCAGTAGTGCACGAGCTCGGTGAGGTCTGCGAGCGGAACACCCTGACCCCATCGGTGTGGGCCGGGCGCGGCGTGGTCGATCGTCTCGGCCTCCGGTAGCCGGGCCGCGGCCAGGCGCGCGCGTAGATCGTCCAGATCGGCGTCGGGTGCGTGGGCTTCGAACGGCTGCACGTCGCGGGACGCGGGTGCGCCGGCGGGTCGTTCTGCGGGCATGAGACCTCCTGAGCGCTGGAGCCGTTGTCAAGAAGAACCGGCTATGGCGGTTCTAACATGTCCCGGGGCCGACTCGCAACCGGCTATGGTGGTTCCATGAGCGCCCGGTTCCCCGAATTCCGCCTGGGTAGTGTGCTGGCGACCAGCTTCACCGCGACGCTGACGGAGCGTTGTGGCGATGCCGTGGAACGCATCCCGACCCCGCAGCGCCTCGTCGACTGGCTCGCGGTGAACGGCCTCGTCGTGGAGTCCTGCACCGCCACTCAGCTCGAACGGGCCCGGGAACTGCGGGAGTCGATCCACGCCGCCGCGACAGCCGCCGCGATCGGGGACGCGCTCCCGGCCTCCGCTGTCCGGAGCATCAACGAGTGCAGCGTCCGGAGCCGTGCCGCGGCTGTGCTGGCACCCGAGGGGTATCGGCGATGGGATCTGGGCTCGGCGCCTCGCGTCGAGGACGCCCTGGGGGTGGTCGCCTCCGACGCTGTCGACATCATCTCGGGTGACCGGGATGGAAGGTTGGCTCTCTGCGCCTCGCCGACCTGCCGAGCCGCCTTCTTCGATACCAGCCGCAGCCGCACCCGCCGATGGTGTGACATGAACACCTGCGGGAATCGCGAGAAGAAGGCGCGCTTCAATGCGGGAAAGCACCGGAACTCCGGTCCGGCAAGGTAATCGGACGGCCTTGGGGGAGCTCTCGGTGCGGGTGTCCGGGAGATTGGGCAGGTGGGCGGGTTCGGTGCTCCCGCGCACCGCTCAATCGGCAGCGCTGCGCCCCGCCGCCGCGAGAATGGACCATCTGTGAATCGGTCGTCGGAGGCGGCTGCGCCGGGCAGGGACTTCGAAAGTAATAGAATAGAATGGTATCTAGATATGCGCATCTAACCATGTCAGTCCTCGACGCGGCCAGGACTGCGACGCCGAGGACTGGCGGCATCGACTACCGCGGATGGGGCGTGCCCCTACGCGGGTAGATCATGAACTGGATTCAGTTCGTTGGGGTGGATCCGTGATCGGCGTGTTCTGGGCCCCCGCGAGCCACCATCTGCCATCCTTCTCGACCAGTAGATACATGGCGATCTCGGAGAATCCGCCCGCTTGGGCGGCGAGCCTGCGGATCTGGGTCAGCACGACCCCCGGCGCGGGCGAAGTCGCGCCGACAACTTCGAAGTGTGACGGCGGCGCAACTTTTGCGTCCATCAAGCAACGGTGGATGGCGTTCAATTCGGAGTAGCCGGTTACCGACGCACCATATGGACTGCCCCACACCACATCTGCCGCGAAAGCGGCGTCGTAGCCGTCCGCGTCACCTGCTGCGCCCGACTGCTGCAGCCCTTCGGCGAACCGCGAGGCTACCTCGTGCGCCGTGGTAGCGCGCGATGGATCACCGAGAGTAGGTCGGGTTTGCATTCTGCCTTGCTCCAATCCTTCAATTCTCGTCACCAAGAGATCGGTGGTTGCGCGCTCAGTGGAGACTGCCGAGGAGGCCCCCGTGGAAGGGGGTGAGTTCGTCGATGCGGCCGGCGAGGATCTTTTCCAGCCACTCGGGGTCTCCCAGCAGAGCTCTGCCGACTGCGACGAGGTCGAACTCGTCGCGCTCCATGCGGTCGAGGAGCTCGCCGATGTCCGTGGCTTCGTTCAGTGACATCTGGGGGAATTCGTCGCTGAGGCCCACCGAGCCGACGCTGATGGCGGGTTTCCGGAAAGCTTTTTGGCCCAGCCCGCCAGGTTCAGGCCGGAGCCCTCGAATTCGGGGAGTTGGAATCGCCGGGTGGAGCAGTGGAAGGCGTCGGCGCCGGCGTCGGCCAGCAGGTCGAGCATGATCTCCAGTTCCTGCCGCCTGGTGAACCGCCTCGGCCACGGACGACCAGCCCGCCAGAGCCTCGTCGCCGAAGAAGTGCGGGACCCGGGCGCTGGTGCCCGCGGAGTCGTGACCGATATAGGTGCCCTCGGTGATGATCAGGCCGATACCGGCGGCCGCCCGTCGCGCGTAATACTGCGCCACGTCGGGGCCCGGCACACCTCCGGGGGAAAACTCGCGCGTCATCGGCGCCATCACGACACGGTTGGGCAGCGTGAGGCTGCCCAGGGAGAAAGGACGGACCAGCACGTCCGTGGCACGTTCGAGGGGGTTGGTAGGCATCGGTGTTCTTTCGATAGAGGCCGACCGTGCTGCGGCGAGGGATTCAGGCCAGGCGGTCGGCGGCTTGGGCGTATGGGCGGGAGTTCCGCGCGGACGCGTCCGGCCTCGCGCAGGGACTGCCCCCACCAACTGAGCATCGGCCTGGGCCGGCCGCGGCGACACAGCGCGCCCGGCTGTGCCATGACCTCGTCGGACGGAGCCTGCCCGAACGCAGGGAAGACGGTCGGCACGGGCGTTTCGACCAAGTCGATCGAATCGGCCACCATGTCCCCGCGCCGAGCGATATGCCCGGCGATCCGGTCGCCGACGACCGGACCGGCCGTCCCGGGTGCTGTCGATGATCACTGCGGTGCGCAGGACGTCGGTAGTCGAATCAGCTACGGAAACCCCTTCGACGATGTGTACGTTGTATCTGTGAAATACAACGTACACACGGCTGTGTACGTTGTCTACTGGCGGTACGCTGTACACGGCAGCGTACGGCGGAAGGAATCCAATCGATGGCCTCTCGAGAGAGACAGTCGGCAAGCGAGGACAAGGACCCCGTCTCGCTGTGGGAGCGCATCGAACAGCCGACGCCGGCTCCCCGCGCGACCCTCACTCCCCGGCGAATCGCCGAGGTCGCTGTCGCGATCGCAGACGGCGAGGGACTCGACGCGGTCACCATGCGCCGCCTGGCCACCGAACTCGGTGTCGCACCCATGGCCGCGTACCGCTACGTCACCGGCAAGGACGAGCTACTCGAGCTGATGGCCGACTTCGTCTACGGAGAGCTGGATCTGCCCGACAGCAAGAACGGCTGGCGCGCGACCATGCGGTCCGTCGCTCTGCGTATAAGGGAGGTGCTGCTGGCGCACTCCTGGGTGACGCGGGTGGCGTGCGGCGCCCCGACCCCGAACCAGTTGGCCGTGACGGAGGCGGCCCTCGTAGCGCTCGACGGCCACGAGCTCGACGTGGACACCGCCATGGCGGTCTACAACACCGTCATGGCCTATGTACACGGCGCGGTCGACTCGGAGGTCGGGCTGAGTCAGTTGCTCCACGCGCGCGGCTGGTCCACGCGTGCGGAGGCTCGCGCGGGGTGGGCCGGCCAGATGACCTGGCTCATGAACACGGGCCGTTACCCGATGTACGCGCGCTATATCTACGACGCCGACCGTAAGGACGACCTGCAATGGCAGTTCGAGATCGGTCTGGACTCCGTTCTCGATGGCATCGCGGCGCGCCTGGGCGATCTGAAGACACCTGCTGGGCCGGTCACCGGGACCGTGCCGTGGCAATGTCATGAGGGCGCGGAACCGGATTCGTTCTGAGTCAGGCGCCGCGCGGGGCGTACATGATGACCGCGACGCCGGCCAGGCAGATGATCGCGCCGGTGAGATCCCAGCGGTCGGGCCGGAACCCGTCGAGGGCCATGCCCCAGAGCAGGGATCCGGCAACGAAGACGCCGCCGTAGGCGGCGAGGATGCGACCGAAGTTGGCGTCGGGTTGCAGGGTGGCGATGAAGCCGTAGACGCCGAGGGCGATGACTCCGGCGCCGATCCAGGCCCAGCCGCGGTGTTCGCGCACGCCTTGCCAGACCAGCCAGGCGCCGCCGATTTCGGCGAGGGCTGCGAGGACGAACAGCAGGATCGAGCGCGCGACGGTCATGGTCGGAGAGCCTAGATGTCCGGCTTCGGAAGGCCGGGATCGAACGGCCACCGCCGCGAGCTCACCGGTCCGCAGCCCGCTCTCCGCGCCCGGCCTGCGCCCGGGCGGCGAAGGCGTCGAGAACCCCGGAATAGGTGGCGGGGACACCCACACCCATCACCGTGCCCTCGGCCGTAGAGGCGAAGTCGAAGGTGAAGAACGAACAGCACCTCGATTCCCGTGCGGCCAGGTCCCGGGCCACCGATTCGGTATCACGGGCGAGTACGAGTTCCAGCCGCTCCGGAGCCGGCCGGCGGATATCGTGGACCGAGTCGGTGAACAACCGATCGAACTCGGCAATCCGGATCGGCTGCTCCGGGGTCGGCAGGGTGCACGCATCCGGCACCCAGCCTCCGGGCGCTGAAGAGGTCGTCATATCTACACGGTAGGCCTGTACCCCGGTACCGGATGCAACTCTGAACTGCCGCCACCCGCCGGGCCGCCCCCTGAAGCGGCGTTCGGAAGATGATGCGTTCTCGAACACGTGCCTGTGCCGGGCCGCCCCCTGCCGGCTTTCGCATGGTTTAACAGTGACGGCTCGGCCCACGGCTCGGTGGTTTTCAGAGCAGGAAAGCCCGCTGATCGGCGGTCAGCGGAGTTGTTCGGCGATCGTCTGCATACCTTGCCTGATCAGCCGGCCGTACTCGTCGTCGCCGAGCGTGTCGATGGTGGCCCGGGCGTGCTGGAGGTGGGTGCGTGCTCGGTCGAGGTCACCCAGTTTCCGGTAGCACTCGCTCAGGTTCAGGTGCAGCGATGGGTACAGTGCGGTTGCCGGGAGCGCTACTCCGGCCTGGCTGGTGTGCTCGTCGGTCAGCACCGCGGCCGCCGCCAGTGCCCGCAGGTCCCAGGCGAGTTCTGCGCCGACGTCGTCCTGCATATCGGCCAGCGCGTGCGCGAGCGTGCACCGGTGCAGAGGTTCGCCGTGCTCACCACCGATCTCATCCCAGATCTGTTCCATCTCCCGGCGAGCGGCATCTCGCTCGCCGGCGTGCCCGCGTTGCACCACCTCGCCGATACGCAGCAGGGTCGGATCGGTGATCATCGGCGGCTCCTCGTCCGAAGGTGTCACAGTGGTGACCACGCCAGGTATAGGCGATAAAGGTAGGATATCGGGGTGAGCACGCGGAAGGTTTCGCTGACCCTGCCCGAGGAACTCCTCGCCCGCGCCGAGAAGGCCGTCGCGGCAGGCCGGGCGCGGTCGGTGTCGGCCTATATCGCCACCGCGGCCGGCTCGGGGGAGACCCGCACCACGATCACCGAGGTCATCGCCCGCTGGCGTAGCGAGCACGGCGTACCCGACGCGGCCGGGTACGCGGAGGCCGAAGCCCGGGCGCGGGCGCTCTTCGATCGCGCCGATACCCGGCTGCGCGGCCCCGGCGCCGCGTGAGACCGACCGCGGCCGGCACCATCCTCGACGCGTCCGCTCTGCTCGAACTCCCACGCAGTCTCTTCGGTCAGGTCTTGGTCGAGATGAGCGTGCGCGAGCATCGGCCCCTGGTCATCCCGGCCACCAGCCTCTACACCGCTGCCCTCGCCGGTGCCGACCCCGCCGACTTCGACGCGGCCGGGTTCACTGTCACCCCGCTCAGCCAGTCCATCGTTCCCGGTCTGGTCCTCATCGGGCACACCGCGACCGCGCCGGTCGGCCCCGACCTGGCTCACGTCGCCTGGGAAGCCCAGGCCACGGGCTACCCCGTGCTCACCGCCGACGCGGGCCCCTATCGGGCACTGACCGTCCCCGTCGACCTGGAAATCCTCTGATCCGCCAGGTCGACGGCACGATTACCCTCCCGAACCAGAGCGACAGTCTCAACGCGAACTTGCCGGGCAGTGGGGCGACCGGAGAGAAACTTTGTCGATGTCGACGTATTCCAGTGGTCAGCGGGGGAGTGGCCTCGTTCGTCCAGCGCTTCCGGACCGGCAGCGTCGGACCGACCGGGGGAGGCACGCGGAGTCGGCCCGGCCCATCCGGCCGTACAACGGGCGCGCGCTCGAGAACGGTCCAGGCGAGCCATGCACCGGACAGACTGGAGAGAGCCAGACCTAAACAATCAGATACCTAGATATGCGCATCCAAACATGAATATCTTCAATCGGTACATCCATCGAACCGAAAGAGATCAAAACAGCACAAAGAGGGGAGGGCCCCACCTGCTCAGCCTGTTTCGGCAGTGCCTTGCGCCATATCGGAGACGCGCCGCACGATGTCCGGGTACCGCATCGTATGGGCTCCGCCGTTGAGATCCACCGCGGATCCGGTCATCCAGCCGGCTTCGGCGGAGGTGAGGAAGCCGATGGTCTGTGCGACATCCTCGGGTGTTCCCGCCCGGCCCAGCGGTGTGTTCTCGATGTATTCCTCGACCAGCCCGGGGACGAGCGTGGCGCCGTAGGTCAGCGGGGTGTGCACGAAGCCGGGATTGACGGCGTTCACGCGGATACCGCGGGGCGCGAGTTCCATGGCGGCGACCTCGGTGAGCATGAGGACTCCGGCCTTGGCCGAGCAGTATGCGCTCATGCCGACCCCGGGCTGCCGGCCGTTGAGAGAGGCGACCAGTACTACCGATCCGCCGTCGCCGACCGTGCGGGCGGCTTCTTTCACGGTGAGGAACGCGCCGGTGAGGCAGACGTCGACGGTGGCCTTCCAGTCGTCGAGTGAAAGGTCGGCGATCGTTCCCGGCCGGGAGATCCCGGCACAGTCGACCACGGATCCGACAGGGCCGTACCGTTCTGTGACGGTGTCGAAGAGGGCGCGCATGGCCGCCGCGTCGGTGACGTCCACCTGGTGACCGGTGGACGTTGCGCCGAGTTCGGCCGCTCGTGCGCTCGCGGCGTCGCCGTCGAGATCGGCTATCGCGACGGTATCGCCGCGTTCGGCCATGAGCCGCGCGGTGGCCCACCCGATTCCGGAAGCGCCGCCGATGACGACCGCGACCTCGGCATTCGCACTCATGAGCAGACTCTCCTTCGTATGCGCTGCACGCCGCGGCGGCACCGGTACCGCGGACACATCTCCATACAGTTGTCTAGCATTGTCGGATGTTCTTGGCCAGAGCCCCGGCGATGCCGGGGGGCGGTCGAGCGCGGATGGTGAACCTCGTCCAGGAACGCGCCGACGAGCAAGCTGTCGAACCAGGAACCGGGCTCGGTCAGGACGCGGCCGCCGGTTCGGGCTCGATGCTGCGGCGTTTGACCAGCAGCACGATCGCCAGCACCGGATACAGCAGGATCGGCACCGAAATGCCGAGATAGAAGGTCTGGTCGACCAAGATCGACGTGCCGGTCAGCAGCGTGAAGTCGAACAGGCCGTGCAGTACCGAGTTGACAGTGTTGCCGCGCGTCACCCGACGGGTCAGGTAGAAGAAGTAGCCCGCCAGGCTGACCATGATCGCCTGCGGCACTGCGCTCGCGCCGTGGGTGATGCCGTTGGTCAGATGCACCGCGCCGAAAACGATGCTCGACCACAGCGCGACCTTGCCTTCGGTGAGGTGGTGATCGCGCAGCATCACCACCCCGATACCGCGGAACATACCCTCCTCGCCCCACCCGACGAACTGGGTCGCGATCAGCAGCACCAGCGTGTACAGCAGACCTTTGTCGGCCAGCGCGCTGTAGTTGATGCCGAACACGATCGCGACCAGGAACACGATCGGCACCACCCGCACCCACGATCGGGTCGGGCGATCATCGTGCAGGACCGGGCGCAGCCAGCCGAGATAGGCGATCACACCGTAGGTGAACACCAAGGCGACACCGAGCGGGATGATCATGCCGTAGAACACCGCGCGTGTGGACAGGAAATCGTCCTCACCGCTCAGCGCGGTCATCAGCAGGCCACCGAGCTGGATGATCGCCAGATACACGATCACGACCAGCGCGAACATCGGATACGACAGGCGGCGGCGCCCG